>JACDHQ010000472.1 GCA_013820975.1 Gemmatimonadaceae bacterium | reverse complement strand
TCGGGGTCGAGATCGTCGTAGCCGTGTACGATGCGGTTTCGCATCCCGATCATTTCCGCCCACGGGAACTCCGGGTGCGCGGCGCGGAAGTCCGCGCTCAGGCGGCTGGCGCCCTCGCCCAGTCGCTGGATGAGGTGCAGTGAGGCGAGCCGGGCGACGTCGTCCTCATCGAACGCCCTTCGGCCCACCTGCCGGGCGAGGCCGCGAAGTCGGTTCGCCGTGTCGAGCATGAGCTCGAGCGTGAGGCGGTCGTCACGCGGCATGCAGTACCCGCGCCTCCGACAGGATGCGATCGCGCAGCCGCGGCGCGAGCCCGCGGCGCGTAATCAGGTCCACCCAACGGCCGCCGAGTACCGGTCGCAGTGCGTCGGCTACGCGGATGATGCCCAGGCCCGGGGTCATGCCGGGCTCGAAATCCACCACCACGTCAATGTCGCTGCCCGGACCCGCGTCGCCGCGGGCATGGGACCCGAACACCGCGAGCCACCGGATGTGATGCTGGCGGCAGACCCGTGCCAGGGCGGCGCGGTCCACGGCGTCGAGCAATGAGGCGCTGAACGCCCGGCCGGCGGCGGATCCGTCCGCTGACGGTCCGGCCCGGCCGTACACGGCTGCAGCCTCGCGCACGAGCCCGGTCCCCGCGTCATCAGCACCTTCCTCGGTCGCACGGGCGAGGATGGCAAGTACCTCTCCATTCAGGCTGCGGTGCTGGCGAGCGGCCCGGTCGCGGAGCCGCGCGAGGACGGTGTCCGGAACGCCGCGGATAGTCACGGATCGGTTGGCCATGGTTGCAATATGGTTGCAATATGCGTTCGCAGCAAGCGGTGCGTGGAGGTTCACCTCCTGCCTGGGTGCATGCTCGACCGCTTTCAACGAGATACGGAGGCGCCGGTTTCAGGGTTGCACCAATCGTGTGCACATGACTATGTTCAGGTCATGAGAGACTATAAAGGGCAGCGCGTAGGCGTTGCCGAGTTGAAGGCGCGGTTGAGCGCCTACCTGAGGGCTGCGCGGCGTGGCGAGGCGGTGACCGTGTATGACCGGGATACGCCGGTCGCCCGCCTCGTGCCGTACGAGGGGTGGGAGCAGTCGAACCTGCCAGTGCGGAAGGCAACGGCGGCGTTGGGGGACGTGGAGTTGCCCGCGCCGCTGGGGCGCGAGATCGACAGTCTGGCGGCGCTGGCAGAGGAGCGGCTGGAAGGGGGGTGATTGCCTATCTCGATGCGTCCGTCGTGCTCCGTCTGGTGCTGGGGGAAGAGCAGCAGCTCGCGGAATGGAAGCAGGTGGAAGCGGCTGTGGCAAGCGCGCTGACGGAGGTGGAGTGTCTCCGCACGCTGGACCGGTTGGCGCGCATGGACCGCCTGTCACACGATGAACTGGCGGAACGCCGCGGCGCAGTGTATCGGACGCTCGCGGCAGTGGACCTGGTCGATGTGTCGCGGACCGTGCTGCGGCGAGCGTCTGAGCCCTTCCCCACGCCGCTCGGGACGCTGGACGCCATCCATCTTGCGACGGCGCTGCTCTGGCGTGAGGCCACGGGAGATCCCCTGACCCTGACAACACACGATCGAGAGCTCGCGACTGCCGCCCGCGCAACTGGCTTCATCGTCGCGGGCGCGTGATGCCAGCGCGATGTGAAGGGGGATTTGGACCCTTTCGCCGGCGATTGGACCGTGGTTCAGACAGGGTGGCGGGCCGCCGGATTACCGGGTTCCAGCGCCACGAGTGCGCGACATGTCTCCACGGCTGCACGCTGGTCAGCGCGGTCCGGGCCGTGGTATGCTGCCGCGGCGGCCAGCCGTTTCCGTTCGGGCTCGCGGTCGCGCAACTCCCACGCTCGCCGGTACGCCTTCGGAATGTCGTCGGTGCGGAGCTCGGCGACGGGAGGTCCGTCGCGAGGGCAAGCCACGCCATGCCGAACCTGCTGTCCAGCGCAACCGCCTGCTCGTAGAGCGCAGCCGCCGCGAGGAAGCCGCCGGTGGAACACCTCCAGCACCGTGTCATCGCTGGCAACTGCTCGCGGTTAGACGTCCGGCTCCGCTCGATGCAGGCGACGATGGCGACGCGTCGCGGATCAGATTGAGGTCACCCGTCGCCAGCTAACGTCGCCGTTGAAGACCACTCGCCGGACAGCTCCGCCTTGCCCTCCCGCGGCCGCGAGGATCAGCGCTGAAGCTCGTCCGCGAGCAGCTCAGCGGAGCAATCCCGACGCCGCCGACGATCAGGAGCCTTCGTCGCGCAGCGTTGATTACCGGTGGCAGCTTGAACCCGGCCACTGTGGTATTACTCCCACCACTCGACCGTGTGGTCACACGAGCACGAGCATGACGGATGATTCTGGACTCCACGTGCAGGTGTGGCGGGACTCATCGAACGGGTCTCTCTCCCACCATCCAGACCTTCCATCCATCGATCTTTCTCGCGTTCATGTTCCCGATTTCGGTGTCGTGCTTGTCATCCCCCACGGAGCTGTGTTCGGGCATGCGAAAGAGTAGCGGACGCTCCAGGCCGACGCCGATGGCCGATTCGTTCGCTCGAGATGAGAGGTACTCTGGCTCCTCGTGCGATTCAACGCGGCAGCCCCTGCGGTCCGCACCTTCGCTTCCATTCCATGAGAGTACCGATGCCACGTCTGCTGAGTCGTTCCGGCGCGGCATCCTGGCTGATCCTGTCCGTCGTGCTCCATGCCGCAGGGGCGCTTCGGCGTCGACAGAGGTGAGCTGTTAATGGTTGAACTGGTTGGCTCGCAGCGCTCGTGCTCCCCGATCTGTCATCATAGCAAGCGGTTGCGATCGCTGCGAGAATGTAGTTAATTTCCGAATCGTCGCTGTTTTCAGGTCTGATGGTCGATACCATCTCTGTCTCGTCGCACGCCGCTTAAC
>JACDHQ010000471.1 GCA_013820975.1 Gemmatimonadaceae bacterium | reverse complement strand
TGACACCACCGAGCGTTTGTGAATACGCGATTTCCCAACGGAAAGAGGCCACCGCAGAATCGCGGTGGCCTCTACTCGCTCTGGTGTTGTCAGCCTGCGTTACGGATAAACAACCGTCGCGCGGAGCGTCGCACCGGCATACGCCTCGTAGCCGTCGAGGAGGATGTACCAGGAGCCCGTTGCCGGGTTGGTGAACGTGCAGGTCTCGTTGTTCCCGGCGAGGTACGGGCGGCAACCGGTCGTGCCGGCGGTGCCACCGGCGTTCGCCGTCAGCGTCGGGACCTGCGCGAAGCGAACGTGCAGATCGAGGTCCCCAGTGCCGCCGCTCGTCCGGACGACGAGGCTCGTCGCACCTGCATTCACGCGCACCCGGTACAGGTTGCGGCTACCGGTTGCGCCGGCGATGGCGAGGTCGGTGCCCGGCGTGATTGCCGTACCCTGCAGCAGCGGTACGGTGATGCTGGAGGAGATCAGCATTGTGGGGTTGGAGTTCAGCGAAGCCGTGACGGCGGTGTAGCCGTTCGTCAGACCCGTGACCCGGCCGGTGCTGCTCACCGACGCGACTGCCGGATTGCTGCTGACCCACGTTACTTCGGCAGGCTGGCCATCGAGCGTGACACCCAGCTGGCGCGTTTCGCCTGGCTCGATGGTCGCAAAGTTCGGTGTGACCCTGAACAGCGGGCCCGCATCGGTCGGTCCGTAATCGGCGCAGCTGGCGATGAACAGGGCGGCGATAGCCGTGCCTGCGACACGGAGGAGGGAACGGTGCACCATCGGCGAGGCTCCACGTTGTTTGGCCAGTGACCCGCCGCACCGACACCCGGGGCAGGCGATCACAAGCAGTACGGTGATTTGATACGCCATTATACAGGCCGGGACGGGCAAGTGCTACACCCGTTCAGCACGGAATAGCCGCGCTTCGTCCCGGGTACGCTACCGTCTGGTGGCCCTCGCCGTCAAGGCAGGATTTCGGAACCCCACCATCGGACACTTACCGCCGGCTCGGCCCCGGCCACCGCCACCCCCCCCGAATAGCCGGCCGGGGTGGCCAGCGGCGCCGTCTGGACACGTTCGGCGGCGCCGTGGCGTTCGCGTTCGGCGAGGATTCGCCAGACCCCGTGGCCGTGCAGCTTCGCATGCGCCTCCAGCGCGGTCCACTCGGCGAAGAACGCCTCGGCCCGATGCGCATCTGGCTCCGCCAGGATACGCTCCGCCGCCTCGGCAGCGAAGACGCGGCGGGTCACCTTCGCGAACGCGGGCATCGGGCGATGCTGCTCGATATCAACGCCCACCGGCTTGTCCGAGACGGCGATGGCCAGCAGGTCACCGGAGTGGGAGGCGTTGTACTCGCACTGCCCCCCCCCCTTGCCGGCGAGGGCGGGCTTCGAATCGCCCTGCTGCACGAACCGCAAGGCCTCGGGGGCCGCGCCGAGGTGGGCGCCGAGGATCACGCGCTGCACCCCCCGGGCCCAGCGGAAGGCGTCGGCATCGGCTGGGTCGCGGTAGCGATGGGCGCGGGCATGCTCGTCGGGGGACAGCGTGGCGACGAGTGGTGCCGAGGGTGCGACCCGCCACGCGAGCCAGACGGTGACGCGCTGCGTGATGCTCATGGGGTAAAACAGTAAGGGGTCGGGAGTCGGTGGAGGGGGACTGCGCGACGGCACGACACCGCCGCAAACGCCCACCCCATCAGGCCCATCGGTAAACCCTCCCGTGCGACACCGGTGTCTAGTTGGGGAATCGCACGCCTGACCAACCGAATCCATGAGGTACCTGCATGCGTAGCACCACTGCCTTCCTTGCCCTCGCCGCGCTGTCGATCGCCATCCCTTCAGCGGCGCAGGAGCGCTCCGAGCAGGTCGAGATCGAGCGCGGCCGCGCCATGGCGCCGCGAATCATGCAGCTCGAGCGGGCCCCACGCGCCGTGCTCGGCATCGTCACCTCGAGTTCGGGGGGCCAGGACACCCTCGGCGTCCTCGTCAGCGGCGTCACTCCCGACAGCCCGGCCAGCGCAGCGGGAATCAGGGAGGGGGACCGCCTGCTGGCGATCAACGGCGTGAGCCTCCGTATCAGCGCGGCGGATGCGGCGGACCCGATCGTGGGCAATCTCGGGGCGCGCCGCCTCACCCGGGAGCTCGGCAAGAGGAACCCGGGCGATGAAGTCGAGCTTCGCGTGCAGACGGGCGGCCAGGTCCGGACCGTCCGGGCACGGCTCGTGGACGGCGCAGCCATGGCTCGTGCGCAGCTCGAGGCGCAGCTCGAGGCGCGGGCCGGGGCGCTCGGCGGGGGCACGTTCCGCCCGGCCCTTCGCAACCGCGCCTCACTCGGAATCCATGTTGGCTCGAGCGGCAGTCGCCGCGACACGCTCGGCGTCTTCATCATGAGCGCCGACGACGATGGCCCGGCGGCGCGCGCTGGGGTCGTCGAGGGCATGCGGATCGCAGCGATCAACGGCGCCGACCTGCGCCTTCCCGCCAGCGACGCCGAGGACAACCAGGGGGCCCGGTCCCGGGTGCAGCGCCTCACCCGCGCGCTCGCCGACCTGAATCCGGGCGATGAGATCGAGCTGCGCGTCTGGCAGAACGGCCAGTACCGGAACGTGCGTGTCCGCACGGTGTCGTCCGACAGCCTGCGCCGGAGCCGGAGCACGTTCATCGTCGGCGACGGCATGAGGATCCAGGGACTGAACATGCTTGCGCCGGGGATCAGCA
Source organism: Gemmatimonadaceae bacterium (assembly GCA_013820975.1). GTDB lineage: Bacteria > Gemmatimonadota > Gemmatimonadetes > Gemmatimonadales > Gemmatimonadaceae > JACDHQ01. Next base: position 171 of record JACDHQ010000471.1, on the reverse strand, counting down.
TCAAGGGAATGCCGATGCTGCCGTCACGCGTCCGCATCGAGGGACTTCGTGCGCTGCCATCGCGCACCCTGCCAGAGGGGAGCGAGTGGACGCCGTCGCGGCGGCTTCATTAGTTGAAGTAGCAGCTATCAGCTATCAGCTATCGGCTATCCGCTGAATCGGAGGATGCGC
>JACDHQ010000470.1 GCA_013820975.1 Gemmatimonadaceae bacterium | reverse complement strand
ACATGCTGCAGTATCACCTCTATGTGGCGGCGCTGCACCGTTTCCTCACGCTGCGCGTACCCGGCTATTCATACGCCACCCACATGGGGAGCGCCTGTATGCATTCCTGCGTGGAATCGACGGCTCGGGGCGCGGATGGTACCGGCATCGTCCTGCGGAGGCGCTGATCGTGGCACTCGACCAGCTGATGACCGCTGGCCGGGGTCGCGCATGAAGCCGCTCCAGGCGCTGGCGGATGCGAAGATCCTCGCGCCGATCGACGTGGAACTTGGCAACCTGCTCGCACGTCGCGCGTCGGGTACACTCGGGGACCTCGCCGACGTTCAGGTGGTTGCGATCGCGGGCGCCCTGCTCAGCGCGGAGCGCGCGAGCGGACACAGCTGCGTGTCGCTCCGCGACCTCTCGGAGTGGCGCCGTGGCGACAATGTGGTCGGCATCGCGATGCCCGATGCCGCGGGGTGTCGCGCCATCCTCGAGCGCAGCGGCCTGTGCGGCGACGGCTCCGCACCGTCTCCCCTCGTGCTCGACGGGGACCGGCTGTACCTCTACCGCTTTCACCTCGCCGAACACCGACTCGCCGCCGCCATCCGTGCGAGGCTGGAAGCCGACGTCACTGCCGCGCCGCTCACCGACGACACGGCCGGGCTGTTCGCGAAGTGCTTCGGTGCCGCCGCGGAGGAGCCGGTGAACTGGCAGGCCGTGGCTGCCGCGGCGGCGCTGCGCAACAACCTCACCGTGATCACCGGCGGGCCGGGAACGGGAAAGACCTACACCGTCGCACGGGTGCTCGCACTGCTGCTGACGCAGGATGCCTCGCGCCGGGTGGCCATCGCTGCGCCGACCGGCAAGGCTGCGGCGCGCCTGGCCGAGTCGCTGAACGAGGCGGCTGAGGAGCTCGAATTGCGCGATGATGTGCGCGCCGCGCTCCCGCGTGAGGGGCGCACGCTGCACCGGCTGCTCGGCTACCAGCCGTGGAAGGACGAGTTTCGCCACGGTGCCGATGCGCCCCTCGCCGAGGATGTCGTCGTCGTGGACGAGGCGTCGATGGTGGACCTGCTGATGATGGACGCACTCTTCGCCGCCGTCCGTCCCGACGCGAAGATCATCCTCCTCGGCGACCAGGACCAGCTGGCGAGCGTCGATACCGGATTCGTGCTCGGTGACATCTGTCGTGCAGCGGATGGCTGCGGAACGCATCACTCGCCGGCCTTCGCGGCGTGGTACGCCGGGCTCACGGGTCAGCGTGTGGAAGCCGCGAATGTTGCGGCGCCGATTCGAGATGCAGTCGTGCGCCTCCATCGGTCACGCCGATTCGAGGACCGTCCCGGGATCGGGGCATTCGCCGAGGCGGTGCGCCGGGGCGACGTTGACGGCGCTCTCGACGTGCTGGCCGAAGGCAGCGAGGAGGTCGCGCACCGGGTGGCCTTCACGGGCATCGGAGTGCTGATGGATCCGCTCATCCCCGCGATCGATGCCTACCTCGACGCCGCGACCCCGGATGCGGACCTCGACGCCGCGACGTCCGAAGTGGCGCTCCAGCGCCTGGGCGCGTTCAGGATCCTGTGCGCGGTCCGTGAGGGGCCGCGAGGCGTCGCGGGAATCAATGACGAGATCGAGCGTTGGCTGCGGAGCCGCGGGAAGATCACACGCGCGCAATGGTATCGTGGCCGGCCGGTGCTGGTGACGGCGAACGATCCTGCAACCGGGTTGTACAACGGTGACGTCGGCGTCGTGCGCATCCAGGACGGCCGCGCGGTGGTGCACTTCATGGCCGGCGGGAGCCTCCGTGCGATCCCGACGTCGCGCATGCCGGCGCACGCGACCGCGTGGGCGATGACCGTCCACAAGGCACAGGGCTCGGAGTTCGACTCCGTGCATCTCGTCCTGCCGGACGTGGACAATCGCGTCCTCGCTCGTGAGTTGATCTATACCGGCGTGACGAGGGCACGCACGAGCGTCACGATTCACGGCCCTGCCTCCGTGCTCCGGGCGGCAATCGGGCGGGTGACAACGCGTGCGTCGGGGTTGGAAGCGAGTCTTCGCTCGAGCAGCCGACGAGGCCCGGGCGAATCGGGAGCGACGCGATCCTGAGCCGCCTCCCGGTGTGTACTTATCCCGACCGCACCTCTGCCAGCTGGCGCGCCAACTCCAGCGCGCGCGCATTCGACTGCCGCGCCATGCACGCGCCGCGCTCCCGAGCCCAGAGGGTGCCATCGACCGCCGCAGGCGTGCGGCAGGCCTGATCACGGCGCCCGAGCCACGCCCGCTGGTCGGCGCGAACGTTTTCCACTGCCGCAGCACCGCGGCGTTCCTCGACCGACCGCAACAACGCCTGGTAAACCGAGGTCAGCTCGCGGTCGCCCGACGAGATCAGGTCGCTCAGGCACGCGCGCTGGTCAGCCATCGCCGGCGATGCGCACCCGGTTGCCGTCGAGACGGCTGGCGAGGGTGTGGTCGTACCCGATGCCGGCGGTTGCGGCGAGGCGGGCGGTGGAGTGGGCGTGACCGGTGCCGGAGTGACCGTCGGTGCCGGGTCACTCTGCCGCGGAACCGACGGCTCGATCGTCGGAGGCAACGATGGGGCCGTCGCAGGCGGCAGCGAGCCGGGAAGCGGCTCGTCGCGCTTCGAGGGCAGGGACGGAGGCAGCGCCGACGGGTCATACCCCTGCTGCGGCAAGTTGCCGTCGGTCGTGAGGCCGCCCGGATCCGGCGGCAGCGGCTCTGTCGTCAGCACGTCAACGTCCCCTGCGGCGTCGCCATTCCCCGCATTCGCCGCGATCCGCGTCTCGTCCCGTCCTTGCTCACGCTGGATGAGTGCGAAGGTCGAGCCGACGACGACGAGCAGGGCGATCATGCTCGCGATCAACAGGCCGCGTCCCTTGCGC
>JACDHQ010000469.1 GCA_013820975.1 Gemmatimonadaceae bacterium | reverse complement strand
CTTCAGAGCCGTCGTTGACGACGATGATCTCGAGGTTCGGATAGTAGAGTGCGAGTAGCCCGGAGAGACTCTCGCCGATGGTGGCGGCCTCATTGTGGGCCGCCGCGAGGACGCTGATGCGGGGCGCGGCGGCCGAGCCGAGGACCCGCCACCGGCTCTCGCCGCGGATCGACCGCAGGTGGTGGCGTAGCTCGACCGACGCAGCGACCAGGAGTACCCCATAAAAGGCGTTCGCTAGACCGAAATACGCGAGGATCAGCCACTCGAGATTGGTCAGATAGACGTGCAGATGCTCGAGCATCAGGCGGGATCCCGGCCGGCCACCCCGGGCAGCCCGAGGACCTGCCGGGCCATGTCGGCCGCAAAGTCGTCCGCGTCCGTCCGGTAGCGACGAAGCATGAGCTGACCAGGTCCTCCGAATGACAGGAGGGCCAGGCCCGCCTCGCGCCTGACCTGGAACTCGGGGTCACGCAGGAGCATCGCGACGGCGGGCGACGCCTGCCAGTGGCCGAGGACCCCGAGCGCGCGTGCTGCCGCGGCGCGTACGTCGCCCGCGACGTCGAGCCGCAGTTCGATCAGGCGGCTGACAGGGCGCTCGCCACCGATCGCGCCAAGCAGAGCCGTCGCCCGGGATCGGACCTGCGGGTGGGCATGTGAGCTGAGGACGAGCGCGGCGGGGAGCAGCCGGGGCTCGGCGAGACCGATCGCGACCTCAAGCGCGGGTTCCAGCGCGCGACGGCCAGGTCCCTCGAGGTACTCGACGAGCGGGCGCACGGCAGGCTCACCGATCCGGCAAAGGGAATTCTGGGTCGTGAAGAGGCAGAGGGTGGAGGGGTCCGCGAAGTACTCGATCATGCTCGCGACCGTCGCTTCGTCCGCATGGTCCGATGCCCCCTCGATCGCCTGCGCCCGGACGAGCGGGTGGGGATCGTCGAGAAGTTCAATGGCGCACCGACTGTTGATTCCGAGCAGGGTGAGGATCCGGAGACCGACGAGCCGGCGGTGCCAGCGCGAGCTGGAGCAGATACTTTCAGCCCACGCGGGGAGGCCGACGCGCCTGGCCAGCTCCGCGAGGAGCCCGAGCGACTCGCCGGAGAGATTCGGTGCGATCTCCCACATCACCCGGATCTGGAGCGGCCGCGGCAGCGCGGCGAGCCTCCGCTCCGCCTCCCGACTCAGCTCCTCCGCCCCTAGCATCCGGGCGATCGAGCTGGCCGCGGCGTGCACCATGCCCCCGTGGCGACGCTCGTACCACCAGTGATAGCTGCTGCGGATCAAGAGGCTCGCCAGCAGAAGGACGATGGCCACGCCCTGAAGGATGAGCACGACGTGCAGCAGGGGGAGCGACAGCATCCTATACCTCCAGCGCCTGGCTCACCCGCTGCATCAACACGGGAACGCTGAAAGGCTTCGAGACGTGGTCGAAAGCGCCCGCGCGGAGCGCCTCGAGCACCTCCGGCTCGCTCGCCCGCGCGGTGAGCATGATCACTCGCGACGTTCGTGTGATCCCCATTTCTTTCAGCCGCCGCAGGAGGGCGAGCCCGTCGAGGCCCGGGAGGTCCACGGCCATTAGGATGACCCGCGCACCGGGCGCGCTCGAATCGGGCCCCAGCCAGGTCAGCGCGTCGTGCCCGTCCAGGAGAGCGAGCGTCCGATAACCACGCGCCTCCAGAGTGTGCGTCAGCAGATCGGTGAGCGCTTCGTCAGCTTCGACAATCAGCACATCGATCGGCTGACCTCCCGGCGACGCCAGCGTCTCGTCAACCTGCGCCTCGATGTGCCCGCGCCCGCGTGCCTCCGCCGTCCGCAACGCCAGCTCGGCCGCGTGACCGAGCGCCGGGAGGTCTGCCCCGTCGGCCGGAAATACCGCGATGCCGGCGCTGAAGGTGGCAGGGTGAACCTCTCCCTGGCCGTCCCGGCTCTCGATGCGCTGGAACTCGTCGAGCGCGATCCGGAGTCGCGCGGCGCTATCCTCGCGCCCTATCCCGTACAGGGCCAGGACGAAGCGGTCGTCGCTCCAGCGGCCCGCGACGTCCTCCCCGCGGAATGTTCGCACCAACAGCTCCGCAAGCCGGCAGATCACCTCGTCGCCCGCAGCGCCTCCGTGCCGCTCCACGATTCCCCGCAGATCGTCGATCCCGATGATCGCCACCGAGAGAGGCTCCAGATACCGCTTCGCCATGCGCCTTAGCAGCTCGATAATCTCGGCCGCCTTCCACCGGTTCGGGAGACCGGTGAGCAGATCGGTATCGGACATGTTCCTATAGATTCGCGACCGCTCCAGCCGATTCGCGACGCGGGTTACCAGCTCCTGATCCACGATCGGGCGGACCACGATGTCGTCGGCTCCCGCGTCGAAGATCTGATGGATGATGTCCGCGCGGTGTTCGGCGAGGATGAGGATCGGCAGGCCGTGCCAGCGCGGGTCGCTACGGAGAACGCGGCACAGCTCCAGGCCTCCGAGGTGCGGCATCTCCCGGTCCAGGATGAGGAGGTCGAATCTCTCCGCCTGGAGGGTCGAAAGGACCTGGAGTGGATCGGCGATGGTGACGACGTCGAGGCCCGCTCCAACGAGGATCGCCTTCAACGCGGCGAGGGTCGCCGGATCGTCGTCGGCGACGAGGACGCGTCCTCGCTGGGGACGGAGGCGCCGCAGGATCCGCTCGGCCTCCGCGACCACCTTCGCCGCGGCGATTGGCTTCCGCAGGAAGGAGCGGGCGCCGAGCCGCAGGGCCATCGTCCGATCGATGAGCGATTCCTTACCTCCGACCACGATCGCCGGGATCGGCGGATCGACGTCCGCCAGCAGTTGCAGGAGGGGATACTTGGAGCGGTGCTGGTCGACCGAAGCGTCGATGACGACGACCTCCGGCCGCAGTCCCATCAGTTTCGCGCGCGCCTCTCC
>JACDHQ010000468.1 GCA_013820975.1 Gemmatimonadaceae bacterium | reverse complement strand
GAGCATGGCGGCCCGTGACTTCACCCCGAGCTTCGAGCTCGCGATGGCGCGCAAGGACGTGCAGCTCATGATCGACACGGCGGGCGAGCTGCCGCTGGCCGCGTTACCTGGCATCGCCGCCCGGATGGACGCGTTGATTGCGGACGGACACGGGGAGGATGATCTGGCGGTGATCGCGCGGGAGGCGGTGTTGGGCTAGGGGGGCAGTCGGGGTCAGAGTCGGCCGACTTTCGATGACGTGCGGAGTCGGGGTCAGAGTCGGCCGACTTTCGATGACGCGCGGAGTCGGGGTCAGAGTCGGCCGCCTTTCGATGACGTGCGGAGTCGGGGTCAGAGTCGGCCGACTTTCGATGACGCGCGCGGCGTTTCGGTGGACGTGAATCAAGGCCGCGTCGCCACTAATCGCTCACCGGACCCGAGCACCGCGCCCTTCCGCCACGCATCCCCTCGACGACATCGCTCCATGGCCCGTCCGCCCCGACAAGTGGTGCCCGATCAACCGCTGCACATCATCCAGCGCGGCAACAACCGCACGATGTGCTTCATGGACGAGCAGGACTTCCGCTTTTACCTGGACGTGCTTCATGGCGCCAGCCAACGGGCGCACTGTGCAGTCCACGCGTACGTGCTGATGGGCAACCATGCCCACATGCTGGTGACACCTCGCGATGCCGAAGGCCCCGCGCGCATGATGCAGGCACTCGGGCGGCGCTTCGTGCGCTACTTCAATCACGTGCACCAGCGCACTGGCACGCTGTGGGAAGGGCGATATCGCTCGTGCCTGATCGACTCGCCTCACTATTTCTTCGCGTGCAGCCGGTACATCGAGTTGAATCCCGTTCGCGCTGGAATGATCGAGGAACCGGGCCGGTACCGTTGGACGAGCTTCCGTCACAATGCGTTCGGGAATGCTGATAAACTTGTAACGCCGCACCCGATGTATCTCGGTCTCGGAAGGCACATGGTCGGCCGCCAGGCGGCCTACCGCGCGCTATTTGAGCGAGAGCTGGAGCCCGCTGCGCTCGATGCCATTCGTCACGCGACCAACGGTGGAAGAGCGCTGCGGAGCACCGGCGGCTCATAGTGGTCTTCATCAGAGAGTTGTGGCAGGAACGCAGGGTCAGTCGTCTCATCATCCAATTCCCGCTGACTCTGACCCCAGGTACCCCTCAATTCCCGCTGACTCTGACCCCAGGTACCCCTGACTCTGACCCCAGACAACTCCCCAGGTACCCGACAAACGTCATCAAAACATCGCTGACTCTGACCCCAGACTCTGACCCCAGACAACCCATCACCCCTTCGGATCCAGGATCTGCCCGATCCGGTGCACCGCGCCCTCGAAGTGCAGGCGGGTCGGCCGGTCGGTCGTCCGCGGGATGGCCCGCTGGATCTCCGTGCGCAACGCCGACAGCGTCCCGCGCAGGTGCGACTTCGCATCCTCCGACAGTGGTGCCCGCGGCGGGCCGAACTGGAACTGGGTCGCGGTCGGCGACGCCGGCGGCGGATTGAGCTTGCTGTTGACCGCCGTCAGGAAGCTGCCCTGCAGCGCACGACGATACGCATCGGCATTCGGGCTGCCCGCATTCACCTCGGCCCATATGCCACGCCGCACATCGTCGAGCATCGCGGCGAGCGGATAGGCACCGCGGTCGTTCATCGCCTCCTGCTCGAGCAGGCGGTTCATGCGGCCATCGTCGAGCAGGTTGTTGAGCACCCGCGCCTGCGCGCCGTTGATGCGGTTGATCATCCCGCCCGCCTCGATGCGGCTCGCAAGCTCGGGACGGATGAGGTAGGTGGGCGTGCGGAAGACCTGCTCGTTGATGAAGCGCACCGCCTCGACCTGGCGCGCCCGCGGCATCGGCGTGTACACGGGACCCGGCTGGCTGCCCGACTTGTACTGCACGCTCCCACCACCGACGAGCGTGGCGACGTGGTTGGCCTCGGTCGCCCACTGGCCGACGGTGCGGTTGTAGAGCTCCTGCACGTCGCTGTTGTCCTCCCCGGGCTTGATGGCCGCGCCGGCGATGTAGCCGACGACCCGCGCGATGTTGCGGAAGCCGAGCGTGGTGGACTTCACCGGATCGTCGTCGCCGACGGCTTCGCTCTGGGTGCCGTAGGCACCGAATTCGTTGCCGGCCGAGAAGCGGTACCACGGAATGGTGTCCTGCATGCGCGACCAGCGGTCGAGCGTCGCGAGCTCCTGGTCGGGAGTCGCGGCGTTGGGGATCGGCTTGTAGCCCCACATGATCGCGTACTCATCGTACGGACCCACGCGCGGGATCAGCGTCCACAGCGGGATCGAGTCCTCCGGCTGCGCCACATAGTTGAAGCGCGAGTAGTCCATGATGCTCGGGCTGTGGCCCATGCGCTCGACCCACGTGCGGCTGCGCACGCTGTCGGCGGGATACGTCGAGCTGCCGATCTGGTCGTGCTGGAGGCCGAGCGTGTGCCCGATCTCGTGCGCGACGACGAACTGCAGCAGCTTGCCCATCAGCGAATCGGGCATCGGCAGCGTGCGGGCACGCGGATCGACGGCGGCGGCCTGCGTGAAGTACCACGACCGCTGCAGGTTGAGGATATTGTGGAACATCCGCACCGAGCCGTTGAGGATCTCGCCGGTACGCGGGTCATTCACGTGCGGGCCCTGCGCATTCTCCGTCGTGGACGGCAGCCAGCGCACGACGGTGTGGCGGATGTCCTCCGGCGACCAGTCCGGATCGTTCTTCGGCGGATCCATCGCGATGATGCCGTCCTTGAAGCCTGCGGCCTCGAAGGCGGACTGCCACTCGATGATGCCGTCGCGGACGTACTTCTGCCACACTTCCGGCGTGGCCGGGTCCACGTAATAGACGATCGGCTTCTTCGGGTAGCAGAGGTTGCCCTCGCGGCTCTCCGAGCACTCG
>JACDHQ010000467.1 GCA_013820975.1 Gemmatimonadaceae bacterium | reverse complement strand
GTCGTCGCCGGCACGGACTCCGTCCGGAAGGCGGTGCGCGATGGGAAGGCGTTTCGTGTGATCCTCGCGGCCGATACGGCGCCGACGCAGCAGGAGAAGCTCCTGCCGCTGCTCGAAGCTCGCCGGGTGCCCCATCATCACGGGTTTACGCAGAGTGAGTTGGGAGCAGCCATGGGGCGAAGCCCTGTGGCCGCTGTTGGTTTCACGGATCGTAACTTCGCCAGACGGGTGGGCGAGCTGATTGCGGCGATGTAAGGAGACGTGTTGGAAGAAGAGAGAAGCGCAGGTAGTACCCTTTTTGGCGGAGCCGTACCGAGTCTCCCCGCAGGAACCGAGCAAGGAGGAAGTTCACGGATGCGTGTGTACGAAGTGGCCCAGGAGTTCAATGTAACCTCCGAGGCCTTGGTGCACCTCCTGCGGGAGATGGACATCCCGGTCCGCAGCCACATGACGCAGCTCGCAGATGAGCACGTCGCGCGGCTCCGCACCGTGCTGGAGCGCGAGCGTCGCCTCGGACACGGGACCGGCGAGAAGGCGATTGAAGCCGCGATCGGTGACGCTGCCGCAGGGCCGCGCCGCCGCCGCCGCCCTCGTGCCGATCAGGTGGATTCCGCGGAGGAGGGTACCGAGGACGACTCGACCGCATCGCCCACGGCGGATGCGGCAGAGGCGCTTGCCGCCGAAGCAGCTTCGGAGGCCGCCGAGCGCGGCGCCGAGCTGGTGACGGGCGAAGCCGCGCCTGCCCCACCGGTCGCGGAAGAGACGTCAGAAGCGCCCGCTCGCAAGGAGCCGGCGCCACCCCCGCTACGTCGTGTCGAGCGGGAGGAACAGCGCCCCGCCGCGCCGCAGCGTGCGATGCCGCCGCGGCCGACTTCGCCGCCGCGGCCGACTTCGCCGCCGCCGCAGCGCGCGTCCGGTGGAGCTCCACAGCGCCCGGGATCCGCACCGCCGCGTCACAGTGATTCCACGACCCGTCCGGACGATCGTGCACAGCGGCCGGCAGCGCGCAGTGGTGAAGCGCCGCCGCGCCCGGCACGTCCGAGCGAGTCGAGCGGACCCACTCCGGTTCGCCGGGGTGGTGCGCCCGTACCGCCGCGGCGCGACAGCCGTCCGGCTCCTGCCTCCGGTGGAGGAGCCGCGGCTGGACCCGGTCGCAAGAAGAAGGACCGGAAGAAGCGGAAGGGTGTCGATCAGGACGCTGTGGATGAGATGTTCAAGAAGACGATGGCAGCGATGGACGGCCCGGCGAGTTCCGGTCGCCGCCGCCGTGGCCGTCGTGATGCCGGTCCGTCTGCCCACGAGCGGCGCGAGGAGGAGCGGGCTCGGATCCGGCAGGTCGAGGCGACCACGGTGCGAGTCAACGAGTTCCTCACGGTCGCGGAGATCGCGGAGCTGATCGATATCACGCCTTCGCAGATCATCTCGTCCGCGTTCAAGAACCTCGGGCTGATGGTCACCATCAACCAGCGGCTCGACTTCGATCAGATCGAGCTGCTGCTGGAGGAGTTCGGGTTCCAGGCGCTCCGCGAGGAGGAGTACGGCGAGGAGGTCGAGGAGGTCGTCAAGGATATCGAGGCGGATCTGATGCCGCGGCCGCCCGTCGTTACCGTGATGGGACACGTCGACCACGGCAAGACCTCTCTGCTCGATCACATCCGCAAGACGAACGTGATCGCCGGCGAGTCGGGTGGTATCACCCAGCACATCGGTGCCTACCACGTGCAGCTCGAGGATGGCCGCTCCATCGCCTTCCTCGATACTCCGGGTCACGCCGCGTTCACCGCGATGCGAGCACGCGGTGCCGAGGTGACGGACATCGTCATCCTCGTCGTCGCCGCGGACGACTCCGTCATGCCGCAGACGATCGAGGCGATAAGCCACGCCAAGAATGCCGGTGTGCCGATCATCGTGGCGGTCAACAAAGTGGATCTGCCGGCCGCCAACCCGATGAAGGTCAAGCAGGACCTTCTTCAGCACGGCGTGGTTCTGGAGGACTTCGGCGGTGACGTGATGTCCGCCGACGTATCGGCCAAGCAGGGCATGGGGATGGACGACCTGCTAGAGAAGGTTCTTCTTCAGGCGGAGATCCTGGAACTCCGGGCCAACCCGAATCGCGAAGCGCACGGCGTCGTGATCGAGGCGCAGCTCGACGTGGGCAAGGGCCCGATTGCCACCGTTCTCGTCACGAATGGCACTCTCCGCGTCGGCGATCATGTGGTCACAGGCCTGTACAGCGGCCGGATCCGCGCGCTGCTGGATGAGCGCGGCAAGATCGTCGATTCCGCCGGCCCCGCCACTCCGGTCCAGATTCTCGGGCTTCCCGGAGTTCCGGGCGCGGGCGATCATCTCGTGGCGATGGAAGCGGATCGGGCCACCGAGATCGCGCAGACGCGTCAGCGGCTGGAGCGTGAGAAGCGGATGCGGATCAAGAGCCGCGGCGTCAAGCTCACCGATCTCTCCAAGATGTTGGCACGCGGCGAGCGCGTCATGCTTAGCCTCGTCATCAAGGGTGACGTGGACGGCTCGGTTCAGGCGCTCTCGGATTCCCTTGAGCAGCTCTCCACCGAAGAGGTACGCGTCCAGGTCATCCACAGGGGCGTCGGCGCCATCAACGAATCGGATGTGCTGCTTGCATCCACCGCGGGCGCCATCGTCATCGGCTTCCACGTGAGGCCCTCCGCGGAAGCGCGCGGTGTGGCAGAGCGAGAGGACGTCGATATCCGCCTCTACAGCATCATCTACGAGGCGGTCGCCGAGGTCCGGGCCGCCATGGAAGGGCTGCTCTCTCCGGAAGAGCGCGAGGTTCTGCTCGGCACTGCGGAGGTGCGGCAGATCTTCAAGGTTCCCCGGGTCGGTACCGTGGCGGGCTGCATGGTCACGCACGGCGAGCTCCAGCGCAAAGGCCGCGTC
>JACDHQ010000466.1 GCA_013820975.1 Gemmatimonadaceae bacterium | reverse complement strand
GTAACCGGCCTCGCGGTCATCCGCTGTGCACGTGGTGTGACGGCGTCGCCCCGCTCGCGCAACGCCTGCCAGCCATACCCGGCCGCTCGCGTCACCATGTCACGCCCCGCACTAATCGGGTGATGGAATGGGTGATCGTCGCCCCCATGCTTGCCCCCATGTCAGCGGCCAGGCAGCGGTTCGGGGAGCTCGGGGAGCGCATTGCCGCCCGGTGGCTCCGGCGAAAGGGGTATCGGATCGTCGCGCACCGGTTCCGGAGCGGTCGGCGGGACGTGGATCTCATTGCCGAGGCAGGGGGCACCGTGGCGTTCGTGGAGGTGAAGGCACGGCGGGGGGAGCGATTCGGCGACCCGGTGGAGGCCGTCGGGTGGCGCAAGCAGCGTGAGCTCGTCCGCTCCGCAAACGTATGGATTGACCGCTTCGGCACCCCCGGAATGGCCTACCGCTTCGACGTGGTTGGGGTACTCGTCCAAGCCGATCAGGTGCGGATCCGCCATGTGGAAAACGCCTTTCCCGCCAGCATTCCCCGTTGATCTTTTCCCCGGACTTTCGTATTTTGTTCGGGGTGACGACGTCGCTCCCGAACGGGTACGATTCGCACCATGGCCAGAGTGGATAACGACTAACCGAGGACGTGTGAAATGGCTGTTTCGAACGCGGTAATGGATGAGAAAAAGAAGGCATTGAATCTGGCCATCGCCCAAATCGAGAAGAGCTGCGGGAAGGGGTCGATCATGACCCTGGGGAAGGATGCCCCGAGGGTACGGGTGGACTGCATTCCCACCGGCGCCATCAACCTCGACGCCGCAATCGGCGTCGGCGGGATCCCGCGCGGCCGCATCACCGAGATCTATGGCCCGGAGTCGAGCGGCAAGACGACGCTCTGCCTCCACGTGGTCGCCAACGCGCAAAAGCTGGGTGGCGTGGCGGCGTTCATCGATGCCGAACACGCCCTCGACACCGAGTACGCCCGCAAGCTCGGCGTCGATGTGGATAACCTCCTGATCTCCCAGCCGGACACCGGCGAGCAGGCCCTCGAGATCTGCGAGATTCTCGTCCGCTCGGGTGCCGTGGACATCGTCGTCATCGATTCGGTCGCGGCGTTGGTGCCCAAGGCCGAGATCGAGGGCGACATGGGTGACTCCCATGTGGGGCTTCAGGCTCGCCTGATGAGCCAGGCGCTGCGCAAGCTGACCGGTGCCATCGCCCGGTCGCGGACGTCCGTGGTCTTCATCAACCAGCTGCGCGAGAAGATCGGGGTCATGTTCGGCAACCCCGAGACGACCACCGGCGGCAAGGCGCTCAAGTTCTACGCATCAGTTCGTCTCGACATCCGCCGGATCGGACCCGTCAAGGAAAAGGACGATGTGGTAGGTTCCCACGTCCGCGTGAAGGTCGTGAAGAACAAGGTCGCCCCGCCGTTCAAACAGGCCGAGTTCGATATCATGTATGCCGAGGGGATCAGCCACACGTCACTCCTCGTCGACATCGGTGCCGAGTCGGGGATCATCGAGAAGTCGGGGGCGTGGTACAGCTACAAGGGCCAGAAGATCGGCCAGGGGCGTGAGAACGCGAAGTTGTTCCTCAAGGACAACCAGGCGATCATGCTCGAGGTCGAGGAGCAGGTGAAGGGCGTCCTGGGCATCACGAAGCTCGAGGGACAGGAAGCGCTCGTCGAGGAATGATCGGCGGTCAGTGATCCGGACGGTTTCATCGGGCCGGGGAGTCGCGGCTGAAAGCAATGGGACCCGGAAATCCCATCGTGGACAGCTCGCGCCTTCCCGGCCTTCCTCGTTTCTCCCCCCGATGCCAACCATCACTGCAATCGAACCGAGCCGCCGGCGGGAAGGGCGGTTCGAGCTGCTCGTTGACGGCAAGGCGCATTCGACGGTGTCCATCGACATCATCGAGCGGCTCGGGCTGCGCGTCGGCGCCGAACTCCACGGCGGTACCGAGGCGCTCGAGCGCGAGACCACGCTGCTGGCGACGTACGACCGCGCGATGCGGATGCTCGCCTTCCGCGCGCGGGCGGCAACCGAGTTGCGGCGTGCCCTCATCCGGAAGGGTGAAGTGCCCGAGTTCGTCGATGCCGCCATCGACCGCCTCACCCGCGCGGGCTTTCTCGACGACGGGGCGTTTGCTCGGCAGTTCGCCAGCGCCCGGGCGGCGGGCGGCCGGGCTTCGCGCCGCCGCATCCAGCAGGAGCTGTCGCGGCGGGGCGTGGCCCGCGACACGGCCGATGACGCCATCGCGGAGGTGTACGCCGAGGATGCCGTTGACGAGGCGATGGTCGCGGTAGAGGCTGCGCGGCGAAAGTCCCGGTCGATGCAAGCGCTGGATCCTGCCGTCAGGACGCGGCGCCTCTATGCGTTCCTCGCTCGGCGGGGGTACGGCGCCGACGAGATCCGTCAGGCGATGGCGGCGGTCGCGGGCGACGCGGCGAAACTGGACGCGGCCGACTGACGCTACCCCGCCGCGCGCTGTCAGCGATGGCGCGGCGGGGATAGATTCCGGCGCATATGCGCGCCTCAGAGATCCGCACTCGCTTCCTCGACTACTTCGCCCGCCAGGGTCACGCCGTCCGCCCCAGCAGCTCGCTCGTCCCCGGTGACGACCCGACCCTGCTGTTCACCAACGCCGGGATGGTGCAGTTCAAGACGGTGTTCCTGGGGCAGGACGAGCCGTCGTTCGGCACGCGACGCGCGACGACGTCGCAGAAGTGCGTGCGCGCCGGCGGCAAGCACAACGACCTCGAGCAGGTGGGCCACACGGCGCGGCACCACACCTTCTTCGAGATGCTCGGCAACTTCTCCTTCGGGGACTACTTCAAGCGCGAAGCGATCGGCTTCGCGTGGGAGCTCGTGACGAAGGAGTTCGCCATCGACCCGGCGCACATCCGCGTGAGCGTGCAC
>JACDHQ010000047.1 GCA_013820975.1 Gemmatimonadaceae bacterium | reverse complement strand
TACCAGCCCCATGATCGAAAAGGTGGCCCAGTCGTGGAGCCGTTCTTGGCTGGCGGCTGCCGGCGTGACCATCGACGTGCGGGCAAATGAGGATCTCGATCGGGGCCGTCCGTACGTGGTGGTCGCCAACCACGAGAGCTTCGTCGACATCCTGCTCATCTCGCACCTCCCGATGGAGATGAAGTGGCTCAGCAAGGCCGAGTTCTTCAAGATCCCCCTCGTGGGGTGGATGATGAAGCTCGCCACCGACATCCCCGTGCGCCGAGGCGAGCGTGAGAGCGCCATCGAGGCGCTCCGCCAGTGCCGCATCCGACTCGACCGCAAGGTCTCGGTGATGATCTTCCCCGAGGGGACGCGGTCGCGCGGCGGGGAACTGCTTCCCTTCAAGGACGGGGCCTTCCGCCTCGCGATCGAGGCCGGCGTCCCGGTGCTGCCGATCGTCGTGGCCGGCACGCGCCACGCGATGGCCAAAGGCAGCTTTCGCTTCCAGCATGCGCGGGCCGCGGTCCGGGTGCTGGAACCGGTCGAGACGACCGGCATGACGCTCGAGGACGTCCCGCGACTGCGCGAGCAGGTGCGTTCGCTGATCGACGGCGCACGCCGGGAGCTGGCGCAGGAACGTGGCGTAGACGCCCCATGACCAGTACGCTCCGTCCGGCGCCCGATTCGGTCGAGGCCCTGGAGGAGCTGCTCTCCCGGCCCCGACCGCCGACGGTCGACGTCCTGCGCGCGCTTCCCGGCGACATCATGGTACTGGGCGCCGGCGGCAAGATGGGACCGACGCTCGCCCGCATGGCGCGTCGCGCTGCCACTGATGCCGACGGGCGGCCCGACGCGCGGCGCGTGATTGCCGTGTCGCGCTTCACGGAGGCGGGCGCAGCAGAGGCGTTGCAGGCCGCAGGCGTCGAACCCATTGTCGCCGACCTGCTCGATCCTCAGGCAGTCGCAACGCTGCCCGACGCGCCCAGCGTCGTATTCATGGCGGGACAGAAGTTTGGCACGGCCAGCGCCCCCTCGCTCACCTGGGCGATGAACACGCTCGTCCCGTCCCACTGCGCCGCGCGGTATCCCGCCGCGCGGATCGTCGCGTTCTCGACCGGCAACGTGTATCCGCTCATGCCCGTGGACGGGCCAGGTTCGCGCGAGGTCGACGCGCCCGCCCCCGTCGGCGAGTATGCCGCCTCGTGCCTCGGCCGCGAACGCATGTTCGAGTACGCATCGGTGCACGCCGGGACGAAGGTGGCCGTCGTCCGCCTGAACTATGCGACCGACCTGCGCTACGGGGTGCTGGTGGACATCGCCACGCGGGTCCGCGACGGCCAGCCGATCGACCTCGCGATGGGCTACGTGAACACCATCTGGCAGGGGGACGCGAATGCGATCGCGCTCGAGTGCCTCGCGCACGTGGCGTCGCCTCCCTACGTCGTGAACGTCACCGGTCCCGAGCGACTCTCGGTGCGCGAGGTGGCACTGCGCATGGCAGCTCGACTGGGTCGCGAACCCCGCTTCGTGAATGGCGAGGCGCGGGATGCGTTGCTCAGCGACACGCTGCGCATGAACGCGGACTTCTCTGCGCCGGAGGTTCCTGCCGACACCCTCATCGAGTGGGTCGCGCACTGGGTCGGGACCGACCGGCCGCTGCTGGGCAAGCCCACGAAGTTCGAGCGGCGTGATGGCCGCTTCTGACGGCACGAACGTGCGGGAGCACCTGCTTGCGGGTCAGGTGATCCCTGCACACCCGCTGGCCCTCACTCCCGCGAGGGAGCTGGACGAGCGGCGGCAGCGCGCGCTCACCCGCTACTACCTGGATGCAGGCGCCGGTGGCATCGCGGTCGGCGTGCACACGACGCAGTTCGCGATCCGGGATTCTGCGTTCGGACTCTACCGCCCGGTGCTCGAGATCGCGATGGAGACGGTTCGCGAGCGCCTCGCCGTCACTCCCCGTCCGTTCGTCGCCGTCGCGGGCATCGCGGGCACCACACGGCAGGCGGTAGGCGAGGCGCAGGTGGCAGCGACAATCGGCTACGACATCGCGCTCGTGAGTCTCGGCGCGCTGCGCGATGCGGACCCGCGACAGGTCGTGGCGCACTGCCGCGCAGTGGCCGAGGTCCTGCCGGTCTTTGGCTTCTACCTGCAGCCTGCCGTGGGCGGCCGCGTGCTCCCCTATGCGTTCTGGCGGGACCTGGCTTCGATCGACCGCGTCTGGGCGATCAAGATCGCGCCCTTCAACCGGTACCAGACGTGGGATGTCGTTCGCGCCGTCGCAGAGTCGGGCCGCGACGACATTGCGCTCTACACCGGCAACGATGACAACATCCTCGCCGACCTGCTCACCCCATTTCCCGTCGTCGTCGGCGGCCAGGCAACGACGCGCCGGCTCGTCGGCGGGCTCCTCGGGCAGTGGGCCGTCGGGACGCGCCATGCGGTGGACCTGCTCGCCCGGGTGAAATCCGAGGGCGACACGAGGCCCGCTTCCCGCTGGCTCGCCGAGGCGGCGGCGCTCACCGATGCCAATGCCGCAGTGTTCGATGCGGCCAACGCCTTCTCGGGCTGCATCCCCGGGATCCACGAGATCCTGCGCCGACAGGGACTGATGCGCGGGACCTGGTGCCTCGACGTCCACGAGCAGCTCTCGCCGGGGCAGCGCGCCGAGATCGATCGCGTCTACTCGCGATACGACGTATTCGACGGGGAATTCGTGGCGGAACATCTCGCCGCCTGGCTGGCGTGACACCGCACGCCGCAGGCGGGATCAGCGAGTACGCTCGGAGTTCCGTGTGACGATGAACTCGACGACGGCGCGCGTCGTGTCCTCATCGAGTAAGCGGGCAGGGGCGATGATCCGCCCGGGCAGGCGGGTCCGCCCGATCACCTGGCGTGCCGCCTCGGTGATGTAGGTCGGTTCCGTCGGCAGGATGTCGCCGATATAGTCGCGGCCGGCAACACGGATGGCCACACTCGCCGCACCCGGCACTTCGCGAAGGAATTCGCGCACCAGCTTCGCGAAGCGGGGGTCGGCAACGATGACATGGCAAATGCCGCTCGCCATGAGCCT
Organism: Gemmatimonadaceae bacterium; assembly: GCA_013820975.1. Lineage (GTDB taxonomy): Bacteria > Gemmatimonadota > Gemmatimonadetes > Gemmatimonadales > Gemmatimonadaceae > JACDHQ01. The sequence goes on along the minus strand of JACDHQ010000047.1, from coordinate 6,213 downwards.
CCATTCCGGCGTCAGCAGGTCCTGCCGCACCCCCGCCACGACGACCGGCCGCTCGCCCCCGCGGTCGAAGCGCTTGAGCCGCTGGCGGTGCGCTGCGGTTGTGAAGACCAGGTCGGCCTGGGTGAGAGACCGTGGCCAGCGATCGATGCGGCTCACCGCATCGATGATCACGCCGCGCGCATCGAGACCGAAGTCCTGCTGCAGCTCGCGCACAAGGCCGTCCACCTGGTCGGCCATGCTCGCGACAACGACTGCACGGATGTCGCTGGCTCGGGACAGGGCACGAAGCTGGGATGCCGCCGTCCCGATCGGAATGTTCTGAAGCACGGCGGCGGTGAGCGCCTCTGCCGCCCAGTGGCCGGCGGGCGGGCGATCCCCGCGGTGTTGGGCGGGGCGCATTGAAAGGAACACTCCCGAGCGTGGACGCAGCTCCACGAGCCCCTCGCGCTCGAGCTGGCGGTAGGCCGCGGCGACGACCCGCGGATCGGCACCAACATCGGCCGCCACTTCACGCGTGCTCGGCAGCCGGTGACCCGGCTGCAGCGCACCGGTCTCGACCGCACGCTGCAGCCGGTTGCGCAGCGCGTCTGCAATGACGGCTCGTCGGGCGGGGGGCATCTGGCCTCTGCGTGATTGTTGTCGTTGAAGATGTGCCGATGGATGCACCAGTCAATACAACTGCTGCATCGCGAATGCACCAGTCTGTCGATGATCGATGGTCAATTTCCGTGACTTCGCCCGCGAACGCGGCGTATAACGCGGCCTTTTGTACGCAGCGGCACCGCCCATGCCTTGACAGTGCACGCCGGAAGTCACCGGCATGCACACCTCGCTGCCTCCACCGGCGGAGTCCGTTTGGGGGGTGCGCTCGCGACGCAGACCGGCTGCGCGTCGGGTCCAATTTGTTGCCGGCTAGGAGAGCACGATGGCTTCCGAGAAAGACACGCTCGTCATCGAGAGCGCAGACCAGATGTGGCGACCCAACTCACGGCGTGATTTCCTCCGGCTGCTTGGCATCGGGGGGTCGGTCGTGCTTCTGCCCAGCGTCTTTGCCGCGTGCGGCAGCGACGATCCCATGGGGCCTCCAGGCGGCGGCGGTGGCGGCGGCGGTGGCGGCGGCGGTGCCGTCTCACTCAACCTCAGCAACGACGTCGGCATCCTCAACTATGCCTACGCGCTCGAGCAGCTCGAGGCGGGATTCTATTCCGCGGTCCTCGCCAGCTCGGTGTTCAGCTCGCTGAGCGCCGAGATCCGGGAAGTCATGGTCGATCTGCGCAACCACGAGGTCATCCATCGCGAGTTCCTCGCACGGGTGCTCGGTCCTAACGCGATTCCCGCGCTCGGGCTCAACGCGGCGACCGTGGCGACCGCGACCGCGAACCGCGACAGTATTCTACGCACCGCCGAGCAGTTCGAGGACCTGGGCGTCTCCGCATACAATGGTGCGGGCAAGTACCTCACGGATGTCGGCAACCTGCTGGTCGCCGGCAAGATCGTGTCGGTCGAGGCGAGGCATGCCGCGGCCATCCGCGACATCCGCGAGGCGCTCGGCGCTCCTGGAACGTCGCGCTTCGCCGGTGACGACATCATCAACGCCCAGGGGCTGGACGTGAAGCTCGAGCCGGCCGCCGTCCTTTCGCGTGTGGCTGCCACGAACTTCGTGACGACGCAGATCTCTATCGGCACCAATCCCTCGGGCACGGCAACCGCCGACGCCCCGCCACCGACCTCGATCTAACCGATGCCACGGGACGCAACCCAGATGACCAATACACAGACGATCCTCGACGGCATCGAGCCCGAGGTCATGACGACCCTTGTGAACCGGCGTGACGCGATTCGCAAGGGTGCCACCACGAGCGCATCGCTCGCGATGGGACTGAAGTTCGCCTCCGTCCCGCTCGCGCTCGCTGCGCTGAGCCGTGACGCCTACGGGCAGGCGTCGAGCACGGTGCAGGATGTGCTCAACTTCGCGCTCAAGCTCGAGATCTTCGAGAACGAGCTGTACAAGGCGGTGCTCGGCACGAGTGCCGTGGCGGCCGCTAACACCGCATTCGCCCCGGTGCGCGCCCTCGCGGCCGCCGTCCCGGGCGCGGTCGCGACGCTGCAGCAGCTCCAGAAGCACGAGACGCAGCACACCGCCTTCCTGCTCGCCAATGGTGCGGTGAACGACCTCAATCTCACCGGCGCGAGCTTCGACTTCACCGGTGCACGCGGGGCAGGCAACGGGCCGTTCGCCCGCGCGACGACGGAGCTGCAGTTCCTGCTGCTCGTGGCCCAGTCGGTCGAGGATACGGGCGTCCGCGCCTACAAGGGCCAGGCGGGCAACCTCATCTCCAACAAGGCTGTTCTCGAGGCCGCGCTGCGCATCCACTCGGTCGAGGGACGGCACGCAGCGAAGATCCGCCGGATGCGCCGGCAGACGAACCCGACGCTCACCAGCGTGAAGTTCAGCGGCACTATCACCGGTGGCGGGATCGCTGCCGCTGGCGCCGGCAACATCAGCAACCCGCCGGCCGCCGTCGTCGCGGCGCTCGAAGCCATCTACGGCGGCGCAACCTCGGAGGCGAACCTCGTGCAGGCCGGGCGGAACGCCGCCACGGTGAGCGGCAGCGCCTTGCCACCCGGCCTCGACCAGGCGCCGGCCGCGCAGGAGGCGTTCGACGAGCCGCTGACCAAGGCGGAAGTCGTGGCGATCGTCCAGCCCTTCTTCATCCCGACCCTCACGTAAGGCTCGGGCATGTCATCAATGGAAATGGGAAGGGCATGTCTGCCCTTCCCATTTCCACTTCACAGGAGACACAGCTCATGAACGCACGAATGTTCCGTATGATGGGAGGCGTTGCCCTCGGCACCGCCCTCACGGCCGCTTCCGCCTGCTCGACCACGCGGCCAATGACCTCCGCCGGCGACGTCATGCCGGCCGCGCATCAGGCGATGACGGCCTCCGCCATGCTGGCAAGCTGGCCGATGAAGCAGCGCGACGCCGGCATGATGATGGTGCAGAAGTACGGTGAGCCCGCGGTGATGGGCGATCGGATGATGGCGTGGATGAACGAAGGCCCGTACACGAAGATCGTACTGATGCGCGACGAGGTGCAACACAACTTCCCCATGCCGCACGTGGACTTTCTGGCGCACACCGTGAAGCATGCGGTGCCCGCGGACAAGGTCAACGACCTGTTCATGTTCGACGGCAGCCTCTGGGTGCACCGCACGCGCGGCGAAATGACTGCCGAGTGCGACCTCGAAGCCCACAACCTGATCGCCCTGAACCTTGGGCACGACGTGGCAATGGGGAGAAAGACGGTCGCCCAGGCACGCGCTGACTACGTGCGGCTCGCAATGGCGCACAAGAACGGCGACCGATCGGACCCTTACACCCAGCGGCTGGTCTTCGCGGTCGAGCCGAACGCGGCCTGGCCGGATCGCGCGCCCTGAGTGTGCACCTGATCGCCTGAGCTGCAGCGGCTCTGCCGGGGCTCACTTCGATTATCGACGGGGGGACGCTGGCAGTCGGCAGGCTGAGGGGCTAAATCATCATCACACCCTCACGCCTGCCGAATGCCAACTGACCGCCGGCAATTTCTGACATACTGCTCCACCCTGGGCCTCGGCACGACGCTCCTCCCCGGCGTTCTCTGGAGCCGGCTCGCCGACGGCGCCGACATCACGGTCGAGACGATCGCCTGTGCCGAGGAGATCGCCGGGATCTCGCTGTCACCAGAGCAGCGGGCGATGATGGTCGAGAACCTTCGACGGCAGCAGCGGGCGCAGCAGGCGCTGCATGCGATACCGCTCGACAACTCGGTGGCGCCGGCATTGCATTTCGATCCCCTGCCCCCCGGCAGACAGTTGCCGGCGCGGCTGCAGGACGGCGCCTTGACAGGAGCCGATGGGCGTGCGGTTTCCCGCACGCGGACCGCGATTGCACCCACGATGTCCGCCTCCGGTCCTGCACCGTCGCGCAGCCCGCTGCGTGCAATGCCACCGACCCTCGACGAGCTTGCCTTCGAGCCGGTCGCCACGCTCGCCGAGCTGGTGCGCAACCGCAAGGTGACGTCGCGAGCGCTCACCGACATGTACCTCCGGCGCATCGACCGCTACGACCCGCAGCTGCACGCGGTGGTTACGGTGATGGCTGTGCGTGCACGTACGCATGCCACGGCAGCGGACGAGGAGATCGCGCGGGGCCGCTACCGTGGACCGCTGCATGGGATCCCCTGGGGCGCAAAGGATCTGCTCGCGACGCGGGGTCATCCGACCACGTGGGGATCCGGGGCGCACCGCACCCAGCAGATCGAGGAAGATGCCACCGTCGTCCGACGGCTCGACGATGCCGGCGCCGTGCTGGTCGCGAAGCTCACGATGGGCGAGCTGGCGATGGGCGACGTGTGGTTCAGCGGGACCACGCGCAACCCCTGGTATCCGGAGCAGGGCTCGAGCGGTTCGTCCGCCGGTCCCGGATCCGCAGTTGCAGCAGGCCTCGTCCCGTTCGCGATCGGGACGGAGACCCTCGGCTCCATCTCGTCGCCCGCGACCCGCAATGGCGTCACCGGGTTGCGGCCGACGTTCGGACGCGTGCCTCGCACGGGCGCGATGGCGCTGTCGTGGAGCATGGACAAGATCGGGCCGATGTGCCGCACAGCCGAGGACTGCGCGCTCGTGCTGGCCGCGATTGCGGGGCCGGATGGCGTCGACCGCAGCGTGCGCGACGTGCCGTTCACCTGGGACGCGTCGCTGGAGTGGCGCACCCTGCGCATCGGCTATTTCCAGCGCGCATTCGATGCTCCTGAGCGCGATCCGGAGAACCCGGCGCGAATTGTCCGCTCGGGAAAGGCTCAGGACGACGCCGCGCTCGCGGTGCTGCGTGGCCTGGGAGCACGGCTGATCGCGGTCGAGCCGCCAGCCGTCGCGACGCAGATGGTGTCGCTGATCCTGCAGGCCGAAGCTGCCGCGGCGTTCGAGGAGATCACGCGGACGGGCCGCATCGATGAGCTCGTGCAGCAGAACTCCGGTGCGTGGCCCAACACCTTCCGCTCGGCGCGATTCATTCCGGCGATCGACTACATCAACGCCAACCGTGTGCGGACGGGCATGCTCGAGGAGTGGTGGAAGCTCTTCGAGCAGGTGGACGTGATCGTGTCTCCGACCGGCGGCACCAACCAGCTGACGGCGACGAACCTCACCGGAAATCCGGCGGTCATCCTGCCGCATGGCTTCACCGAGGGACCCCTGCTCCGTCCTTCCGTCACGCCAGCGGATTCCCTCGCGGCGCGCCAGCCGCGCCCGCAGGTTCCCACGTCACTCACCTTCCTCGGCGGCCTGTACGACGAGGCACGCCTGCTCGCCGTGGCGATGGCATACCAGCACGCGACCGACTGGCACCTCCGTCGCCCGCCATCCTTTACAAACCCTTGACCCGCGCGTCACAACCAGCGCGGTAATTGGCGTGTCTCATTCGTGAAGCGGTGAAACCCGGGGTCATGTCGGCCTCGTAGGTCTCCGCAGGCAGGTACCCCGCTCGACGCGGGTCGATCACGGAGATGCGGCGATGATGGACATGGCGAACGGGGTTACGGTGCAAGTCACTCCCGGGGCCCTCGTGGGCAGCGTGGCGGGAGTGCTCCTCGTGACAGCGGCAGTGGCGTCGGGCATCGCCAGCTGGCTCCGGTCGCGCCGCCAGCTGGTGGCCGCGCGACAGATGCTTGCAGACGCGCAGGCCCAGGCGCACCGACTGCAGCTGCAGCCGCACTTCGTCTTCAACGCCCTGCAGGCGGCAGCCACGCTCGTCCATCGCGATGCGATGCAGGCCGACCTCATGCTCGTCGCGCTCGGCGACTTCCTGCGCCTGACGATGCAGACCGCGGAGTCGCGCGACATTCCGCTCGTCACCGAGCTCGCGCTGCTCGACCGGTACGTCGAGGTGATGCGCTACCGCTTTGGCGACCAGGTGCGCGTCGTCGTCGAGGCCGATCCCGAGACACTCGATGCGCGCGTGCCGCAGCTGCTGCTGCAGCCGCTCGTCGAGAATGCGATCCGCCACGGACTGCGCGACGGGAGCTGCCGCGTCCACGTCCGGGTCAACCGCCGCGGCGATGCCCTGCTCTGCCTCGTTCGTGACCACGGGAAGGGGCTGACGCCGGCGGTGCGCGGGCCTGGCATCGGACTGCGCAGCACGCGTGGGCGGCTTGAAGCGCTGTACGGCTCGCG
>JACDHQ010000465.1 GCA_013820975.1 Gemmatimonadaceae bacterium | reverse complement strand
GTGTAATGTGGGGCGCGGCGTACGCGCACCTTGTCGATCGTGGGCACCGCCGGGAGCGCACGTTCGTGATCGGGGCCTCCGCCGGCGCGATCGGCGGGCTGCTGATGGGTGCTGTCTCGCCCCACGAGCGCTGGCGCACCGTCAGGATTCGCTAGCTCGATCGCCGGTGGAGCAACAGTGACCCAGCATCTCGCGCATGTCGCGCTGCTCGTGCGTGAGTACGACGAGGCCCTGTCCTTCTTCATCGATCAGCTCGGGTTCCGCGTCGTCGAGGACACGCCGCTCTTGCCGACCAAGCGGTGGGTTCTCGTCGCACCTCCGGGCGCCCATGCGACGGCACTTCTGCTCGCGCGGGCGGTCGGCGCCGAGCAGGAGGCGAGCGTCGGACGGCAGGGCGGGGGGAGGGTGTTCCTCTTCCTGCACACCGATGACTTCGCGCGCGATCATGCGGCGTTCGTCGCGCGCGGTGTCACCTTCTGCGAGGGGCCGCGCGAGGAACCCTACGGGACGGTCGCCGTGTTCGAGGACCTGTATGGCAACCGCTGGGACCTCGTGCAGCGGCGCAAGCCGCAGTCGTCCAGCTCCGCCGGCTGAAGCACCGAACTGGGCGACCCCTTCTGATGCGACTTCAGCAACGAGCTTGGATTCCTGTCGCGCTCATCGGTGGATCGAGGCGCTGGCGATTGATGCCTGAATGCACGCCGCTCCAGATGGCGCATTAGCTTCGGGCCTCGTTCCCCATCATCTCGTGGAGGCGCCATGTCACGCGCACGCGGTCGGTGCGTCGATCGTCACCGAAGGCGATCCGACTTCACATCGTCCATGACGAAGTCATCGCCGCGTAAATGGTGCGCCTCCCGCGCGACCTCTCGGGCTGCGATCTCGCCCGTGGCCCTGCGCACCGGCTCCCGAAAGCCACTGCAGTACCGAGTACTGCAGTAGGCGGTAGGACGACCGACGGGCTGCCCACCACAATGCACGGAAGGAATCGCGGCATGGGCGGCACTACCGTACCCGGTACGCGGTACGCGGTACGCGGTAGAGCCTGCGCGCCACGGTGATCGCCGCAGAACGACGGGACGCAGGTTACGCCGGCAGCTTCGCCATGAGGCCCGCGAGCATGCGCTGGATCGATTTCACCTCGCCGAGCAGCTGCTCGCGGACGCGCGGGGGGACGTAGCCGAGGTCGCCGGCGATGAGCAGGTGATTCTCCGTCTCGGTTGCCGAGCCGGATGCCATCTGCAGGTAGCGCAGCGTCTCGCGGCGCGAGCTCTTTCCGCACCCCTCTGCGATGTTTGCGGGGATCGACAGTGCGGCGCGACGGAGCTGGGCGGCGATGGTGCCGTGGTCGGACCGCGGAAACCGGCGCGACACGCGGTCCGTCGCGACGGCCAGCTCACGAGCGCGCTGCCAGACCTGGAGACGGCGGAAGTCATGCATTGGAGCATGATGCGATGGCTCCGTCGAACCCGAACCACCATTCCAATGCGTGCAGCACCACACCGCTGCATGGTATTGGGCACTCGGTACGTGCTACCGCGTACTCGGTACAGGTGTGTCCATCCCCGCGAGGATCCGTCCATGCCTTGTGGTGGCTGGCCCGTCGGTCTTGCTTCTTCGTACTGCAGTACTCGGTACTGCAGTGTGCCGTCACCCCGTGATCCACTGAAGCACGGAGTACCGCGGTATGCAGTAGCACGACCGACGGGCCGCCAACCACAATGCGCGGAAGCAGTCATCTCGGGGGAAGACACTTCGGTACCAGGTACCTCGACCGTGGATTGCCGCTACGCCGCAGTACTCGCTACCTGGTACTCGGGACTGGTGCGTCCATCCCGGCGAAGATCCGTCCATGCCTTGTGGTGGGCAGCCCGGCGGTCCGACTTCTCCATACTGAAGTACCGAGTACTGCGCTGTCCTCATCGCCCCCTTTCGCCTCCGTCGCCGCGCACCGCACCATCATCGCCCAAGCGATCTCCCCACGGGTTGGCCCTACCGACGCGGATCTGCCACGTACCCGACGAACAGCAGCGTACCCGTCCTGTCGTCCCGCAGCGCGAACAGGAACGGCCGGTCGACGAAGAACCGTTGCGGCTCGGGCGGCATCGACGTGGCGACGAGCTCGAATGCGAACACCGTGACCGCGGCGGCCTCGGTGCCCTCCTCGTCCACGTCGATGAAGACGTCCTGGGTTGCCTTCGAGACGCGGATGCGCGTGCACGGGGGCTCGAACGGCATCTCGGCGCGGCGCGAGATGGGCGGGCACGGCGGCGGCCTGTCCGGGCGCGGCACGACGAGCTTCGCAAAGTCGGCGCGAGACGAGTCGAAGATGATCCCGAGCCCCAGCCGCTCGAACGGCGTGCGAAGGTTGGTCTGCTGCTCGACGTGGAAGCGCGGAAGGCGAAGCTGTATCCGTCGCGACTCGGTCCGCGGGTCGGGCACGGGCCATCCCGTTCGCGCGAGGCTGTCGAGCACCGACCGCACCGGCGTGCCCGAGTCGGGGAGGATCACGTACATCGACGTGAGCCCGGCACGGTACGGGATGCGCAGCGCCTGGTAGCCCGCGCCGCGGCGGTAGGCGAGGGTGGCCGTCCGCTCCATCGTCGGGACGTCGAGGCGGCGGCCGCCGGCGGTGGTGAATGCGCGCGGCTGCGTCGCGGACTTCTCGAACGGCGCGAGCCACACGCTCTTCATGTAGACGGCGTTCATCAGCACCGTCGCCACCGACGAGTCGTACGGCGTGGCCACCACCTGCTTGATGCGACCGTTCGTCACGCTGTCGGCCCACCCGTTGAGGATCGGCAGCGCACGGGCGGAGTCGAGCGGGACGCTCCGGGCGGTGGCGCCGAAGGCGTCTCGGGCCCAGGCGGAGAACTCCGGCTGCAGCTGCTCGTCCACGTCGACCCAGAGCGCATTCGCCACGCGC
>JACDHQ010000464.1 GCA_013820975.1 Gemmatimonadaceae bacterium | reverse complement strand
GGGGTGGTCAGGGTAGCGTTCGACGGAGTGCTCGGCCGCCGCGCGGATCGCGGCGAGGAAGGATCTGGGCGTCGTTTGGCCACGGGCGTCCGCCAGGTGGCTGACGGACCACGTGTACGTCATCCCGCGGCGCGGGCCTTTGCCCATCCACGCGCCTGCCAGCTGCGTGAAGAGCCTTCGCTGAACATCGGCTTCACGCTTCACCCGATCCTGGAGGTTCCACGCGCCATCGGGCAATTCAGCCGGTAGTTCGCCGACGACACTTCGGTAGACCTCGCGCAGTACAACGCCAGCGTCCCCGCGAGCGTTGCACAGGTACTGCCACAGCAGCCCGTGGAGGTCGTGCGGGTACCATGTCAGTTCGACGCGTGTCGCCAGGAGCTTCGACGCGTCCGGAAAATTTGCAACTTGACGATCGACGAATTGATCCTCGCGTAGGAACACCTTGCCATGGAGTCGGTCGAAGGGTTTGAGCAGGAGCAGGACCCGAAGAAGCTCTCGAACGATGGCGTCCATCGTCTGCCACTCGCTGCTCGTTCGGTCCAGCGCATCGAAGATGATCAGGCCCTGCCGTCCAACTGCCGACTTCGCGGCGTTGGCGTGCTCGAGCAAGCGCCCGAAGGCCTCTGGGTCGTTCCGGACCCAGCGCACCGTCGCATCCCACGAATCATCGGGCACCAGCTCGGAGCCCACGCCACTGAGCCACCGCGCCACGACACCGCGCCACACGTCGTAGGCGTCGCCTGGCAACGGCATGAGTCGTGCGAAAACGTCGGGGCTCGGATAGGCATCGAGTGCAGGTGCCTCGGCGTGCCCCAGGTGGGCGTCCACGGTGGCAAGCTCCTTGACCGAACGGCCCAACAGCGCCCTGATCTCACCAGAACCGAGCGCAGCGCTCCAGAAGCTCTTTCCGACACCGCGCGCCCCGACGACGAGTCCGGCTTCGAGGCGCAAGGCCTTGGCGTGGGACGGAGGCACATAGACGTGCCGTCGTTCGGGCACCGACCCGTGCAGCGAGCCTTCCCGTGGCAGCGCCGCGAGGAGGGCACCACGAACGGCGCCAGGATCGGTAGCCGTCACGTCGCTTGGCGGTGTTCGATCACGACGGCGGCAACTCCCTCGATCAGAGGGCCAAACAGTGCGTATGCCAGCTGTTCATCGATGTCGCTCAACCTCCCGTACAAGCTCTGGAGTGCCGCGAACCCACGGTTCCAGCGTACTCGCCACGGGAAGTGGGGGGCCGTATCGTCGCCCGCGTCGAAGGTCCACGCGCTGGAGGAGGGCATGGCGACCGACTGTTCCGAGACCTGATCGTACAGCGTCGAGGTGAAGAGGTCCCATGAGCGCTCGCGCATGTGCATCAGGTACCGCTCCGTGTCGACCTCCGGCACGAGCGCGGCGACGACCTGCAGACGCTCACGGATCCTCGCGTACGCGCCGGTACGGAGCCAATGTCGGAAAAGGATCTCATACCCCGACCAGGTTTGGTCGCTGTCGACCGCAAAGCTGAGGATGGCGTTGGCACCGAGGTCGGTGAGGCATGCCGAGGCTGCCTCGTCGATTCCGGCTCGTGCGTCGAGCAGGACCACCGTAGGCTGCCTCTGCTGCTCCAACTTGCCGATCAGATGATTCAACCGCTGCGACCACGGTCGCCGCACGCCCTTCTCATCCACCGTCGGCATCCACGCGCGGCCGAGTTTCGCGATGTATTCCCCCGGGTCTCCCCCGTGCGCCGGCACCACCTGGATCTCGCCGTCGTGCGAGAGCTCGCTCAACGAGGTCATTTCCTCGACCACGGCGTCGCCGTTGCCAACGAGGTCCTCGACGAGCCAATCCGTCACGCCGAAGCGGGGGCGGCGGTCGGAAGGAATGAGCGAAGAGGAGAGGCCCGGCGACTCCAGGTCCAGATCCACCACCATGACCCGCTCGCCACGCTGCGCGAGGCTCCAAGCCGTCACCGCGAGCGCCGTCGATCGACCCACTCCCCCTTTGATCGAGTAGTAGACGATGCGCGGCGGAGCCGTGGCCCGTTCGTCCTCGATCCAGGACCAATCAGCGTCGGTAGCGAGGCGCTCGACGATGCGCACGTTCGGCAGGAGCTCGAAGGTTCGGTTCAACTCGAGAAAGGGGCCGATGTCGCTCTCGTAGAGCACAGCTTCCTTCGCGGGATATGCATACGGACCGAGTCGATGCTCGATTGCGGTCGTAACGGCGTCCAAGGCCCGCCGCACCTCTGCGTTCATCTTCGATTGCTCCTTGACGATCAACCGCACTCGACCGAAGAGATCGCGGTTGACGAGGATGACGCCCAAGGCTGCGAGGTGGTCGCCGTGCTCGGTGAAGATCCCTCGAAGTGTCGGGAGGATGTCGTCGAAGGTCATCGCAGTAGCCCCTTCTGCCGGCCGAGGTTCACCAGCCGTACCACCTGATCGGCCCCCGCCCGATGCGCACGCAGGCGCTTCACACCCACGGCACCCGTCCTCGCGTACCTGTCACTGGCCTGCCAACTCGCAAACGGATTCTTGCCCGATAGTTGGAACTGCGTTGCGGCGGCATAGCCACTCCGATACGCCTCGTAGCGCGTCCAAATGCGATCAGCATGGACACGGTCTGCCTGGTCCTTCGGGGCCCCCAATTCCAGCTGCATTCCAAACGCCAGCATCAGTGCCTTGAGCCCACACTCGGCGGCGAAGCCGTAAAGGTGATCGGCGTTGTCGCGGCGGCCGTGTTGCTCGAGATGCTGAGCGTCACGCCAGTGCCGTTGGTGGGCCATGGGGCCCGTCATCGACCATAGCGAGCCGCCATGTGGAGTAGATCGACGGTCGTCGTCCGCGGCTCGGTCGGCGCGCGCCGCCAAGATTGGTCGTGCTCGCGATCCGAAGAGGGCTCGAGCAGCTGCTCAGAACTCATCCCGCTGCCTCCAGAAC
>JACDHQ010000463.1 GCA_013820975.1 Gemmatimonadaceae bacterium | reverse complement strand
CCGCCGTGAAACGGCAATGTGCGGTGCCGTTCTACGGTCGGGAGTCGGAGCACCGCCGTGAAACGGCAATGTGCGGTGTCGGCTCACGGGAGGGAGGCGGGGCTCGGCCGTGAAACGGCAATGTGCGGTGTCGGCTCACGGGAGGGAGGCGGGGCTCGGCCGTGAAACGACAATGCAGGTTCTACAGGCGTGAGCGCAGGAACTCCGGCGTCAGCCGCTGCAGGTACGTGGACAGGAAGGTGAGGTAGTCGGTGACGAGCAGCAGGCCGACGAGGATCAGCAGCAGGCCGGCGACGCGGTTCACCCACACCATCTGCCGGCGGAAGCGCGTGAACACGGCGAGGAACCGCTCGATCGCGAGCGACGCGAGCAGGAAGGGCACCGCCAGCCCCATCGAGTACGCGAACAGCAGCAGCAGCCCGCGATTCAGGTCGGCACTGCTGGCGGTGTACGTGAGCACGCCGCCGAGGATCGGGCCGATGCACGGCGTCCAGCCGGCGCCGAACGCGAGCCCCACGAGCACCGTCCCGAAGTAGCCGGCCGGCTTGTTGGCGATGTGGAACCGCCGCTCCCGCTGGAACGCGCCGATGTTGAACACGCCCATCATGTACAGCCCGAACACGATCAGCAGCGCCCCGCCGATGCGCCCGATCCAGTCGCTGTAGTAGCCGAGCGCGCGGCCGAGCGTCGTCGCCGTCGCGCCGAGCGCGAGGAAGATGATCGTGAAGCCGAGGACGAAGAGCAGCGAGTGCACGAACGCCGTGCGGCGCGACCGCGAGACGTCGTCGAGGCTGACGCCGGAGATGAAGGTGATGTAGCTCGGGATGAGCGGCAGCACGCAGGGCGAGAGGAAGCTCAGCAGGCCGGCCGTGAAGGCCAGCGCGATGCCGATCGTGGGAGCGTCGGTCACGCGTCGCCGGCTGGCGGGGCGAGGCGCAGGGCGGCTCTGAGTTCGTCGCCCGTCATGCGATCGGGTGGATCCACGTCACCCGAGCGCCGCTGCACGCCGCGTACGACCGTCTCGATCGACAGCAGCGGCGCATCCGCCTCAGCGACGATCGATGCGTCCCACTTGCCGCGGTCGGGCCCCTTGAGCGTGTGGCGGTAGCGGGCGGTATATACCGTATACCGGATTGTATCGGTGTTACGGGCTGTCGGAGCACAATCGATTGCAGGCATCTCGACGTTGTCGGCTGTCGGTTCTGCAACGATCGCGGGCATCTCGACATTGCTGGCTGTCGATTCGGGATCGATAGCGGGCAGGTCGACATTGCTGGCTGTCGATTCGGGATCGATAGCGGGCAGGTCGGGATTGTCGGCTGTCGATTCTGCATCGATAGGGGGCATCTCGACATTGCCGGCTTTCGATTCTGCATCGATAGCGGGGATCTCGACATTGCCGGCTTTCGATTCTGCATCGATAGCGGGCATCTCGGCACTATCGGCTATCGGTGCCCCATCGACAGGTAGCGACTCGCGATCTTCGGCAGTTGCCGCAATGACGGCCACTCCGGACTCGACCCCCCCCTGCTTGATCGGCGCGAACAGGTACAGCTCGCGGATGCGCTTCGGCGGCAGCTCGGCAATGACCGCCTTCAGGAACCGCTCGCGCGTCTCGGTGAGGAAGACCTGCGGCGCGGTCATGCGTCCGTCGCGGCAGCGGGCGCAGGAGTGCCGCTGGCGGCGCGGGTGTTGAGCTCGCGCTCGACGTACAGCCTGAGGATGTGCATGAAGTCCTGCGCATTGGTGACCACGCCGAACGCCTGGTGCGTGCCGCGGTCCTTGAGCTTGCTCACCACGAACTCCGACGAGTCCACGCAGATCGTGGGCAGCTCCCGGATTGCGGGAAAGGTCTCGCCCGGCGCGTCCTCGCTGACGAACGCCGGGAGCATGTTGCCCGTGGCGATGGCGTGCAGCGCCGTGGCGACGAGGATCGCCATCGTCGCGCGCGTGGTGTGCTGCTTCATCGCATCCTGCGCCTCGAGGGCGTCGGTCAGCACCTCCGGCAGCGGGCCGTCATCGCGGATCGAGCCGGTGAGCACGTATGGGATGTTGTGCGTCACGCAGGCGTGCATGATGCCATCGGTGACGATCCCCTGCTCCACCGCGGCCTTGATCGAGCCCGCGGCGCGCACCCGGTTGATGGCGCGCACGTGCAGGCCATGCCCGCCTGCGGTGCCGCCCCCCTGCGAGTTCATGCCGAGCGTCGTACCGAAGATCGACGACTCGATGTCGTGGACCGCGACCGCGTTGCCTGCGAGCAGCGCCCCCACGAACCCGTTCTGCACGAACCACGTCATGTCGTTGCGCGCGCGCGAGTGCACCAGCGCCGGCCCCGTCACCCACACGGGATAGCCGCCGCGCTCCCGCTCGTCCACCAGCAGCCCCGCCATGTGCGCATAGTCGATGGGCTTCTCGCGTGACACCTCGCTCGACATGAACATGAACTCGCCCTCCACCGACTCACCGAGGAAGGCGGAGGAATGCACGAAGATGCCCTCGCTGCCGTCCTCGGCATGGCCGATCGCCACCGGCTCGCCCGCGCGCACCCGCCGCATCTCCTTCATCGCCAGCCGCCCATCGGCGCCGAGGACGAGCGCCGCGTCCATCCGCGGGTCGGCCGGCATCCGCCACGCGCCGCCGGCCTTCACGTAGGTCGGGAGGTTCGTGGTCGAGAAGAAGTCCTCCGGCAGCACGCCATCGGCGGGGGCGGGGACGAACCGGGCATCGGGCGCGTCGGCAAAGCGCGGGAGCCCGAAGTCGGGATGGGCGAAGGTGGGCACGACTGTAATCTCGCGGGGGTGCGAAGGGGGATCAACTGCGATGAGGGATGAGGGATATGAGGGCGATGAGGGATGAGGGATGAGGGGTGCGGGATCAACTGCGATGAGGGATGAGGGATATGAGGGCGATGAGGGATGAGGGATGAGGG
>JACDHQ010000046.1 GCA_013820975.1 Gemmatimonadaceae bacterium | reverse complement strand
CCCGACACCATCCGCGGGATCGTCTCCGAGGTCGGCTCGCATCCGATGACTTCGATCGTCGTGCGCCCCGCCTCCGGCGGCGCGGTCACGATCACCGGTCCGCTCGCCCGCGAGATCGCCCGTGCTGCGGGGGCCGACCTGTGGGTGTCGGGGGTCCGCGGTCAGCCGGGGCTCGAGGCGCGTGCCTACGCCGTGCGGTCCGTGGATGGGGAGCCGGCGGTGGATGGCGTCCTTGCCCGCGATGGTGACCGGATCGTCCTGGTGACTCCAGCCGGGCGCCGGACGATTACGCAACCCCTGCAGGCGCTCCGGGGTATGATCGGTGCTCGCGTCTGGCTCGTCGGGCCGCTGGACGGCACCATCGCGTCCTATGGCGTCCTTCGCGAGCCCTGACCAGATCCCGCAGCCGTACCCTGACCACTTCCGTCATGAGACTCGCATGCACGATCGCCGGAGCACTGCTCTTCGCCGGCGCCTCTGCCGAGGCGCAGGGGGCGCGCATGGCGACGCTGCCGTCGCCGGCGCCTGTGGCGGCGCAGGTTCCCGTGATCGTGCTCCGGGACGGCAGCGTCGTCGCCGATTTCGGACGCGGCTACGAGCGGGTCATTCGTGCGTGCTCGGCCTCTGGCGGCACATGGCCGGGCGGCCAGCCGCGCGGGCACATCTCCGATCGCGCACCGCAGGGGGGGAGCGCATCGCCGCCGCCCGGGGCCAACGGCCTGCCGCCCGCCCCCGGGATGTCGGCGTCGCCAGGCGCACAGCGCGCCTCGGTCGGCACTGCGAGTGTCGGAACCACGACGGTCGGTCGCTCCACGGTGGGGCTGTCGGGCACGACCGCCTCGGCAGTGGGGACGTCGAATGGCTCCTTGCAGTCGACGCATTCCGGCTGGCGCACGGCTGGCCCGGCGTACTACGATGGCGCCTGCTACACGTACGACGCCTACGGGCGCCTGCGGCTCGTCCAGCGTTGACAGCGGTGCGTGTGCGCCGGGTGGCCGGGGAGATCGCGGCCGCCGTGGCCCTGCTCCTCGCCATTCCACTGATGGCCGGCGCGCAGGACACCGCCGCCGTGCGTGACACGATCCCAGTCATGAAGGATCCGCCGTCGCCACGGGGGCCCATGCGCGTGGAGCGCGCCGGCGTCGTTCGGGTCTGTGGTGGCGGCGACGTGACGCTGGGAAACAACCTCGATGAGGCGTGGGCAGCGCGCGCCGCGCGAAACCTCGTCGACCTATGGGGACGCAGTGCCCAGCCCGACTCACTGCTTGCGCCGCTCAAGCCGCTCGTCGCCGACGCGGACATCGTGATGCTCAATGTCGAAAGCGCGATCGGCGAGGGCGCGTTCACCCGCAAGTGCGGCCCGGGCTCGACGAACTGCTACGCGTTCCGGTCGCCACTCGAGGCGGCGCCGGCACTGCGCGGCGTGGCGCCGCACGCGAGCGTCGTGGGCAACATCGCCAACAACCATGCGCGCGATGCCGGTCCGGCGGGGTTCGTCGCCACGCGGCGGCACCTGGAGCGTGCGGGAGTCCGGGTGACGGGCGCCGACACGATCGCGACGCCGGTCGCGACGGCCGGTGGCGACACGGTCGCGTTCCTGGGCTTCTACACGTCGGCGGAATCACCCGACCCGCGCAACCTCGCCGCCGTGCGACGCCACGTGGCGCGCGCTGCGCAGCGCTGGCCCATCGTCATCGTCAGCACGCACATGGGAGCCGAAGGCATCGCCGCCCAGCGCACGCGCGACGCGACCGAGATCTTCCTTGGGCGCATCGACCGCGGCAACCCGGTCGCCTTTGCGCGCACGGCGATCGAGGCGGGCGCGTCGATCGTGTTCGGCCACGGGCCACACGTGATGCGCGCCGCCGAGTGGCGGGGCGACCGCATCGCGTTCCATTCCCTCGGCAACCTCGTGACGTACGGCCCCTTCAGCAACGGCGAGCCGATCAACCGTGGCGCGATCGCCTGCGTGGTGCTGGGTCGCGATGGGGGCGTGCGGGAGGCAGAGGTGCGGTCCACGCAGCAGCTGGCACCCGGCGTCGTCGTGGCCGACACGCGGCATCGCGCCGCATGGCTGGTGGACTCGCTCGGCCGGCTGGACTTTCCGCGCAACGGCGTTCGCCTCGATCGCGACGGACGGGCGGTGATTCCGCACGCTGTGCCGGAACTGCCACGGGTGGATAGCATCCCGGCTGCCGACCGCAATCCGCGAATCGTTCCGCGCGATGCACGGCCTGCGCATCCGATCCCCGACTCCGTGCCGGTGCGTCCCGACTCGGTTTCGACTCCGCCGCGCGACACGCTGCCTGCGCCGCCGCGTACCCGGTGAAGTCCTAGCGCGACTCCTCGCCGGCGGCCGCGATGACACGGCGGGCGCCGCGCCACGGCGCCACCCGCTCGGCCCGGCGGTGAATCGGGCTCACCACGACGCGGCCGGCGACGCTGCTGGCGTGCACGTAGCGCCCGTCGCCAATGTAGATGCCCACGTGCGACGTGCGCGTGCCGACACCGAAGGTCAGGAGGTCGCCAGGGCGCAAGCGGCTGGTGTCGCGCTCCACCGCCATCCCCACACCTGCCTGCCGCGCTGCCGTGCGAGGGACTTCGCGCTGCAGTACCGCCATCAGGTATTGAACCAGCCCACTGCAGTCGAAGCCCCGCTCTGGCGAGCGGCCGCCGATCCGGTAGGGTTTCCCGACCTGGGCTCGTGCCATGGCGACGAGCGAGTCCCTGACCGACTGGGCGGAGCTGCTGATGACCGCGAACGGCTTCGCGCGACCTGGCGCAGCGTCCTGCGCGGCGGCTGGGAGCGCCGTGATCGCGAGGAGGGCCGCGCCGGTGAGGGCGCGCTTCAGGACAGGGAAGAGGATTCGTTTCATTTGGGGGGTGAGGCGGTCGCGGAGCCAGCAGTGTCGGGACTGCCGGACTCAGCAGGCGGTCACACCCGACCAGACTCAGCAGCCGGAATCGGACAGGGCAGGTATGGGCAAGTTTGCTACCTCGCCAGGCTGAACCGTCCCAGCGTGCAGAAATGCTGTCCCTTACCCCCGGTACACGCACCCCGAGGTGCACGTCTCCCGCAGCTCCACCGCCGCCAGCGGCAGACGAGGCGCGAGCCGGTGCCAGATCCAGGTCGCGACCACCTCGCTCGTGGGGTTCTCGAGCCCGGGGATCTCGTTCAGGTAGCGATGGTCGAGTGCGTCGTGGACGTCGCGGCACGCTGCCTTCACGGCGGCGAAATCCATTACCCATCCCAGCACCGGGTCGACGTCGCCGGCCACCGTGACGCGCACCTGGAACGAGTGACCGTGCAGGCGTGCGCACTTGTGCCCATCGGGCACATTGGGCAGGAGGTGCGCGGCCTCGAAGCTGAACTCCTTGAAGATTTCCATCGCGGTCACCGGATGCCGATCATCTTGTGAGTCTGCAGCGACAGGCGCCACTGCGGGTGCGCGAGACAGTAATCGAGCGCGCGCTGGGTGTTGGCCGCAGCGTCCGGACCATCCATCGGCTGCAGGAAGAAATGCTCGAAGTCCAGTCCGGCGAACCGCTCCGGCGACGCCTCGGCCTGGGGATACACGAGCTTGAGCTCGTGCCCGCGCGTGAGGGCAAGGGGCGCCGACGCCTTGGGACTCACGCAGATCCAGTCGATGCCGTGCGGCGCTGCCTGCGTGCCGTTCGTCTCGACGGCGACCTCGAACCCCCGCGCATGGAGTGCCGCGACCAGCGCCTCGTCCAGCTGAAGGAGCGGCTCGCCGCCGGTGCAGACGACGAGGGGGCGGGCTGCGGAGTTCCCAGGCGCCGCAGGAGGCCACCGCACCGCTACCGCCTCGGCGAGTGCATCCGCGCCCTTGAACCGGCCGCCGTCGGGCCCGACACCGAGGAAGTCGGTGTCGCAGAACTGGCAGACCGCGTGCGCGCGATCCTCCTCGCGCCCTGTCCACAGGTTGCATCCCGTGAAGCGGCAGAACACGGCGGCACGCCCCGCATTCGCCCCCTCGCCCTGCAGGGTGTAGAAGATCTCCTTCACCGTGTACGTGCGGGCGCGTGTCCCCGCATCCGGCACCGTGGCGGCAGGATGGTCACGCATACGCGATCGGGTCGGGCACGCCGGCCTCCCGGAATCCCTGCAGCCGGAGCGTGCATGCATCGCAGTGCCCGCACGCGCGTCCTGGTTCGTCGGGATCGTAGCAGCTCGTGGTCAGCGCGTAGTCCACCCCGAGCGCGAGCCCGCGCTCGATGATCTGCCGCTTCGTCAGTTGCAGCAGCGGCGCCTGGATGCGGGTCGGGTTCGTACGCTCCACCCCGCCGCGGGTCGCGAGGTTCGCGAGTCGCTCGAACGCCTCCACGTATTCGGGCCGGCAGTCTGGATAGCCCGAGTAGTCGATTGCGTTCACGCCGATGAAGATGTCGCCTGCCTCGAGCACCTCGGCCCACGCGAGTGCGAACGAGAGGAAGATCGTGTTGCGCGCCGGTACGTAGGTGATGGGGATCCCCTCGCCCATCTCGCTCGCCGTCCGGTCACGGGGAACGTCCACGTCGGCGGTGAGCGCCGATCCGCCGAAGGTGCGCAGGTCGATGTCCACGATCACGTGGTCGCGTACCGCGAGGGCGGCCGCAACGCGCCGCGCCGCCTCGATCTCGCGCACATGCCGCTGGCCATAGCGGAAGGTCATCGCATGCGGCTCGAATCCCTCGGCGCGGGCAATCGCGAGCATCGTCGTGGAGTCGAGCCCGCCGCTGAGCAGCACGACGGCCCTGCGTGGTCCGGTCATGCCCGAAATCTAGCGCGCGCCGCCGAGCGCCTGATCGAGGTCGGCGACGAGGTCGTCGGGATGCTCGAGACCGATCGACAGCCGAAGCAGCGTGTCTGGCGCGTGCGTTTCCGGCCCCTCGACGCTGGCGCGATGCTCGATCAGGCTTTCCACGCCGCCGAGGCTCGTCGCCCGGGTGAACAGCTGGACGGCGCCCGCTGCCGCCATCGCATTGGCGCCGGTGCCGCGAACCTCGATCGACAGCATGGCGCCCGGATGCTCCATCTGCGTCGCAGCGAGCGCATGCTGCGGGTGCGAGGGGAGGCCGGGATAATGGACTGCCGTGACGCGGGGATGCGCGGCGAGGAACTCCGCCACGTGCGCGGCATTCGCCGACTGCGCCCGGAAGCGCCAGGGGAGTGTCATGACGCCGCGCAGCGTGAGCCAGCAGTCGAAGGGAGACGGGACGCTCCCCCCGGTCGTCTGCATCTCGCGCACGCGGGCGAACAGCTCGTCGTCCTCGGCCCGGGCTACCACGATTCCGCCGAGGACGTCGGAGTGGCCGCCGAAATACTTCGTGGAGGAGTGCATCACGAGGTCCGCGCCAAGTGCGAGCGGTCGCGTGGCGACGGGGGTCGCCCACGTGTTGTCCACGGCACACCGTGCCCCGTGTGCATGGGCGAGCCCGGCGAGCCAGCGGATGTCGAACACCCGCACGAGTGGATTGGAGGGGGTCTCCACCCAGACCAGCCGGGTGGCGGGACGGACTGCGCGCTCCACCTCGTGGTGGTTGCACATGTCCACGAACGTCGTCTCCACCCCCCATCGCGCGAACAGTTCACGCAGGAGGCGCAGCGTCCCGTGGTAGCAGTCCTTCGGGGCGATGACATGGGCGCCCGGATCGAGCGCCTGGATCACGGCGTGAATGGCCGCCGAGCCGCTGGCAAAGGCCGCCGCCGCCCCGCCCCCCTCGAGTGCCGCGACGGCGCGTTCAAGCTGTCCGCGATTTGGGTTTGCCGTGCGCGTGTAGACGAGCCCCTCTCGGTAGCTGCCGTCGGGCTCGCGCTCGAAGGTGGTCGAGAGGTGAATCGGCGGCGCCACGGCACCGGTGGACGGATCGACGCCATGTCCGGCGTGGACGGCAAGGGTCTCGATGCGCATGGCGGGGAAGATACGCGGACCTGCGTCATAGCGGACGGGCCACCTGCGCGCCACTGCCGCGCCAGCTGCTCCGAGGCCGGGAACCTGCAGGAGTTTTGTCACAACCCCAGCCCTTCCGCGACATGCGAACACCTGTTCTTGGAGTATTGCTGGTTGCGCTGACTGCCGCCTGCCAGGGCGCGCCCCAGGCCGGCGCTGGACCGGCGCCGGCACGCGACGCCATCCGCTCGGCCGCCGACATCATGACACGGGTGGCCGCGGCGTACCCCGCGGCGCCGCGCACCGCCGCCTTCACGCAGGCGAACACCGTCGCGCTGTCGAGTGGCGACATCCTGCAGCGCCAGCGGGTGCTCGTGCGGGCGCCGGACGCGATGCGGATCGACAACCTCCCGCTATCGGGCGGGAGCGGCGCGATCTACATCGATGGCCGGGCGATCTCGTACGCGAGCGGCCGGCGCGCGGCGGCGGCCAACGAGCGGAACCCGCTGATGCTGCTCGGCTTCAGCGTATTCGCGCAGCCGGCGGCAGCATCGGTCGCCTCGCTCTCCGCACTTGGCGTGCGCACCTCGGTGATCCGCGAGGAGACGTTCGACGGTGCGCCGGTCTGGGTCATCGGTGCTGCGCCTGGAGACTCGACCTCGAACCAGGTGTGGATCGACAGCAGGCGGTGGATCCCGCTGCGCATCATCCAGTCGGTCCGGAGCGGCACCCGAACGCTCGTCTCGGACACGCGATTCTCGGGACACGCCGCCCCGGCGCCGACGGTGCCGCGGGTCATCGATGTCTACCGCGATGGCCGGCGCGCGCTGCGCGGCACCATCGATGACCTGCGGGTCGGAGTCACGGTGCCTGGCGCCGCGTTCGATACCACCGCGCTGCGTCCGGTCCAATACTGAACGGCGGTAGGGGGTTGGGGGTGGGGGGCAGGGGGTAACCCCAGGTGCCCACCCGATCCTGAAGAATCGAGCGCGGGCGACCAATCGGCCCTCAATCGATACTGAAGACTCGAGCGCGGGCGACCAATCGGCCCTCAATCGATACTGAAGAATCGAGTGCGGGCGACCAATCGGCCCTCAATCGATACTGACGAATCGAGCGCGGGCCACGTGCCGGCCCCGCCCCAGCGGGTTCACTTCGGGGTCACCCGGCGCGCGACCGCGGCAGGTCGAAGACGCTGGTGAAGGCATCGTCGGGCGCCAGCACTATCGGCGCCAGGTGCTCGCCGGTATCGCTCGTGAGGCCGCCGACGATCTGGCGGAGCTGCGTCGAGCCCTCGAGCAGCATTGCCGACGCTGACGTCATCTCCTCGCACGCCGCACTCTGCTCCTGCGTGCTCGCATTCACCTGCTCCGCCGCGACGGCATGGCTCTCGGCGGTCCGGGCGATCCCGGCGATGCTGAGCGCGGCACTGCGCGCCGCCTCGGCGTTCCGGTCGGCGGCCGAGCGCACTCGCTCCGCGGCGCGGTGCGCACGGTCGGCCGCGGTGCCGATCGTCTCGAGCGCCACGTCGATGGAGCGGCTGACGGTCTCGATTTCCGCGACCCGCGCGGTCGTCGTGGCCATCGCCCGCGTTCCGGCCGCGATGCGGGTGGTGATCGTCCCGGTGAGGTTCACGATGTCGTCCGCTGCGCGTTGCGACTGCTCCGCGAGCTTGCGCACCTCGTCGGCGACGACGGCGAAGCCCCGTCCCGCGCTGCCGGCGCGCGCCGCTTCGATGGCGGCATTGAGCGCGAGCAGGTTCGTCTGTTCCGCGATCTGCCCCACGAGCTGCACGAACCGGGAGATGTCGGCGGCCGCGATCTCGAGCGCGCGAATCTCGCCCGCGGCCACCTCGACCACCCCGCGGACTTCCGTCATCGTGTCGAGCGCCCGCCCGACGTCGCGCCCGCGGGCGGTGGACTCCGTCGCGATCTCTCCCGCAAGGGTGTTCACCTCGGTGGCCTGCTGCTCGACACCGGCCGTCGCTTCCTGGATCGCCTGGAGCGTCTCGTCCACCTGCCGAAGCTGGTCCACCTGCTGCTCGGCGCCGTGCGACACCTCGGACATCGCGCTCGCCATCTGGCCTGCGGACAGCGAGATCTGCTCGGAGACCGACGCAAGCTGGTGCGCACTGCTCGCGACGTTCTCCGCGGTGCGGGCGGCGACCGTGACGACCCGCGAGAGCGAGTCGCCGACGACGTTCATGCCGTCGGCCAGGATGCGGATCTCCGTCGGCATGCCGGTGGAGTCCACGCGCGCCGTGAGGTCGCCCTGGCTCAGCAGCTGCGCATGGGCGACGAGGCGATCCATCGGGGCGCCGATGCCGCGCACGGTGAGCACGACGATGAGCACCCCGAACAGCACGGCCGCGAGCAGGACCCCCTGCAGCACCAGCTGCTGCCGCTCGGTATCCGCAGCCAGCTTCGTGGACAGCTGCTGGACGCGGCGCGCCTTCATGAGGCCGAACCGGTCGATGGCACCGAGCAGTTCCGAGACACCGGCGCGGCCGCGCGCCTCCTCTGCGAGTGCCTCACGCGTGCGGCCGAGGTCGGCCAGCCGGTGCGCGCGCGCATAGTTCACCTCGATCGCCGATAGCTGGGCGTCGATGTTGGAGAGCGTGGCGACTTCGTCCGATGTCTGGTCGGGACGCTCGTTGAGCGCGCGCTGCGACCGGTGCGCCTCCCAGCCTTCGGTACGAAACCGCTGCAGCGAGACCGGGTCGCGCGCCTGGACGTACTCGCGCCCTGCCTCCAGCGATTGCACGATGCTGCTCGACAGGCGGCCCGACAGGCGCGAATCCTCCTGCACGTCGGCAAGCGTCACCGCCACGGCCGTCCCGAGCCGGGACATCGTGCGCTCGGTCAGCACGGTCGCAAGGGCAAGCAGGGCCACGAGGAGCCCGAGCCCGCCCAAGAGGCGGAAGCGAAGTGACGCGAACCGGGCGCGCATGCCGGGCTTGGCCGCGTTCGCGGGGTGCGCCGTGTCGGGGAACTGGCTCACTGGGACTCCACGGCCAGGGCTCCGCGCTGGATGCGCGCAACGACGATCTGCTTGTCCTTCGGGTCGCCACCGGATGTGAACGCGATGGCTCCGGTCACTCCATCGAAGGGCCGGGAGTCTCCAAGCTGGCGGAGATACTGCTGGACCTTGGCGCGGTCACGGCCGCCTTCGCGAATCGCCTGGGCAATCAGCATCGTGGCGTCGTAGCCGAGCGCCGCGTTGCCGTCCGGCGGCATTCCATAGCGCTTGCTGAACGCCTGCACGAACTCCTGCGCACGCGGTCGCGGGTCGAGCGGGCTGAAGGGAGCGCCGACATAGGCACCCTCGGACGCCACGGTGTCCACGCTCAACCCCGTCCAACCATCGCCGCCAACGAACAGCGCATCGAGCCGCTGGCGCCGGGCCT
>JACDHQ010000462.1 GCA_013820975.1 Gemmatimonadaceae bacterium | reverse complement strand
ATCTCGCATCTCGCATCCCGCATCTCGCATCTCGCATCTCGCATCTCTTCCCCCTCATCCCGAACGCATGAGATATCGCCTCCCCTTGCTGGCCCTGCTCGCCTTGCCTGCCGCCTGCACCACAGGTCGCGCCGCACCGGCGCCGAGCACGACCGCCGCGACACCGGCTGCGCGCACCGACACGGCCCGCGTCGCCGGCGCGCTGTCGACCCCGAACGCCGACCCGTTTCCCAGCACCTACCGGCCATTTCCGTCGCGGCCGACGGTGATCCGCAACGTGCACATCCTGACGGCGGCCGGGCCGACGATCCGCAACGGCGCGATCTACCTGCGTGATGGAAAGATCGTGGCGGTCGGCGCCACCGTCGACGCGCCGGCAGATGCCCACGTAATTGACGGCCAGGGCAAGTGGGTCACCCCCGGGATCGTCGACACGCATTCGCACCTCGGCGTCTATCCCGCCCCTGGTGGACAGGCG
Source organism: Gemmatimonadaceae bacterium (assembly GCA_013820975.1). GTDB lineage: Bacteria > Gemmatimonadota > Gemmatimonadetes > Gemmatimonadales > Gemmatimonadaceae > JACDHQ01. The sequence goes on along the minus strand of JACDHQ010000462.1, from coordinate 2,457 downwards.
CTCAGCGATGGCAACGAGGCGACGAACCCCGTCACGGCCCACGTCTGGGCCGAGCACTCGGTGTGGCCGCAGGATGCGCAGTTCCCGCGCAACCTCGCCGGCGGCGTGACGACACTGCAGGTGCTTCCCGGATCGGCGAACCTCATCGGCGGGCGCAGCGTCGTCCTCAAGGTCGTCCCCGGACGGACCGTGCAGGAGATGAAGTTCCCCGGTGCGCCGTACGGGCTGAAGATGGCGTGCGGCGAGAACCCCAAGCGCGTCTACGCCAGTCGTGGCCCGGCGACGCGGATGGGCAACGTGGCCGGCTACCGCGCCGCATTCATCGGCGCCGAGGCGTACCGTCGGCGGTGGGATACGTGGAACAACGGGAATCGCAGCGCGGATCCACCGACGCGGGACCTCGGACAGGAGACGCTCGCCGAGGTGCTGCGTGGCAACATCCTCGTGCACAACCACTGCTATCGGGCCGATGAGATGGCCCAGATGATCGACATCGCGCGCGAGTTCGGCTACAGCATCCGCTCGTTCCACCACGGCGTCGAGGCGTACAAGGTGGCGGACCTGCTGGCGCGTCACGACATCAGCGCGTCGATCTGGGCCGACTGGGGCGCGTTCAAGATGGAGGCGCTCGATGCGGTGAAGGGGAACATCGCGCTCGTGCACAACGCCGGAGCGCGCGCCATCGTGCACTCCGACGACCCGTCCGGATCGCAGCGGCTGAACCAGGAAGCCGCGAAGGGGATGGCCGCCGGCCGCGCCATCGGGATCGCGATCTCCGAGGACGATGCCATCAAGTGGCTGACCATCAACGCTGCCTGGGCGCTTGGCCTCGAGGACCGCATCGGCTCACTCGAAGCCGGCAAGAATGCCGACGTCGTGCTCTGGTCTGCCAATCCGTTCAGCGTCTACGCACGCCCCGAGCGGGTGTGGATCGATGGGTCGCTCCGCTACGACCGGTTCGACCCAACCGAGCAGTGGCGCACCGATTTCGAACTGGGCTTCGTGCCCGTCAACAGGCCCGAAGCCCCGTCGGGCAGCCGCCCGCCCTCCGGAGGATCGAACTGATGCGCGCCCGTCTTCTCACCACCCTCGCTGCCGTCGCACTTGCGGCGCCGGCGCTTCCCGCGCAGACGATCGCGATCACCGGTGGCCGGGTGTTCCCGGTGAGCGGCGCGCCCATCGACAACGGCACCGTCATCATCCGTGATGGACAGATCGTTGCCGTCGGCAGCGGCATTGCCATTCCGGCCGGCGCCCAGCGCATCGACGCAACCGGCAAGTGGGTCACCCCCGGGCTCTTCAACCCCTCGACGCTGCTGGGACTCGTCGAGGTGAGTGCGGTGCCCGAGACCCGGCAGCCGTCCGCGCGCAACACCGACACCGACCGCATTCACGCCGCGTTGCGCGTGTGGGAGAGCCTCAATCCCGCGTCGGTGCTCTTTGCGGCCGCACGCAATGAGGGCGTCACCACCGTCATGATTCACCCGGTCGGCGGGCTCGTGTCGGGACAGGCGGCGGTGATCGACGTGGTCGACGGCTCGATGTCGGAGATGCTGGTTCGCGCACCGGTGGCCATGGTGGCGCAGGTGGGCGACGCGGGGAGTGCCGCGTCGGGCTCGCGGGGCGAGCTGCTGCTGCGCCTGCGCGAGCTGCTCGACGACACCCGCGCCTACCAGCGCAACCGCGCCGGCTTCGAACGCGCCGCGACACGGGAGTTCGCTGCCAGCCGCTCCGATCTCGAGGCGATGATCCCGGTGCTCGAGGGCCGGCTCCTCCTGATCATCGGCGCCGAGGCGGCCAGTGACATCGAGGCGGCGCTCGACCTGGCCCGGCAGTACAACATGCGCATCGCCATCGGCGGCGGCAGCGAGGCGTGGCGTGTCGCCGACAAGCTGGCGGCCGCCAGGGTGCCGGTGTTCGCCGGGGCCCTCAACAACATCCCGGGCAGCTTCGCCACCCTCGGCGCCCGTCAGGAGAACCCGGGCCTGCTCCGCCGCGCAGGAGTGGAGGTGCTGCTCATCGGCACGGGGAGCGATCCGGACGCGTTCAACGTCCGCAACATCCGGCAGGAGGCGGGCAACGCGGTCGCCTACGGCATGTCGTGGGATGATGCGCTGCGAAGCATCACGCTCGCACCCGCGCAGCTCTTCGGCATCGCCGACCGCGTCGGGTCGCTGCAGGCGGGGCGGACGGCGAACGTCGTCGTGTGGAGCGGCGACCCGTTCGAGTTTGCCACGCAGGTGGAGCACGTCATCGTGCGTGGGCGTGTCATCCGGGAGCCGTCGCGCCAGGACATGCTGATGCAGCGGTATCGGACGCTCCCGCCGGACTACACCAGTCCCTGAACCGCGGTCGGGGGTACGGAGACGGGAGTCGGGAACGACGCCGAACCGCGGTCGGGAGTAGGGAGGCGGGAGTCGGGAACGACGAGAGGCGAGACGTGACCAGGTGTCACGT
>JACDHQ010000045.1 GCA_013820975.1 Gemmatimonadaceae bacterium | reverse complement strand
GCTCGGCGCCGTGCAACGCGACGAGCCGCGACGTCGCCGAAGTGCCCGTGCCCGGCAGCTGGTCCAGCGCGCCGAGGGCGCGCTGGAAGCGCCCGGCAAGCGTTGCGGCCAATGCCTGCCTGCGATCGGCAGCGATTGCATCGCGTCGTGAGACGAAGCGATCGAGGACGGTGAACTCGTCGTCGTCGAGGAGCGCGATGCGCGGGGTTTCGGGCGCTGCGTCGCTGGCGGCGACTCCCGGATTCGCGATCGTGGGCGAGTCGGTGCTGACCTCCTCGTGCACGACGATGGTGCCGGCCACCATGTCGCCGATGCGCTTCCCCTGTCGCGACGCGACGGCGGCGGTAAGCCCGACGCCGTACATCAGCAGCGGCTGCATGTCCACGAAGCGCAGCAGGTTGCGTACGGCCGAAGTGCCGAAGTCCACGGAGAAGCCGCCGTCGCGCACGACGCGCAGCCCCAGGCGCCGCTTGCCGGGCGTCTGGCCGTCGGCGAGTCCCTCCCAGAGCACGTAGTAGCCCCAGAGGATCACGAACTGGAGCAGGAAGAGGAGCGCGGTGGCCCATGCTGCCGACACGTTCGCGGCGAGCCCGGTCCTCGCAGTCACCACGGCGCCGAGGAGGGCCACGACGAGGAAGAACACCAGGCAGATCGTATAGTCGATCAGGGCCGCGTACGCGCGGGAACCGACTCCTGCCACCGTGTAGGAGAGGATGACGAGCTCAGGGGTCTCGACATCGACCGTTCCTGACGGAGCTGTGACGGAGGGCAAACGGGGGGCGGTGGCAAGCATTCAGTATTGTGCGGGGTGATGCTGCAGCAGGCAACTGGCCCGCCCTGCCGGGCCGGGGGTGTCCTTCACAGAATCCGTACAGTCCGGCGCGTCCAGCGGGTAGCGGCGGGCCGTCGCGCGCACGAGTATTGGACATTCCTTCCCACGTTCCCCATTCGGACGAGTTCCTTCATGACGAGCAGGCGAGACTTTCTCCGCCACGGCGCCATCGCAGCCGGCGCCGCCGCGGCCGGGCAGATGCTCCTCCCAGGCGACCTTCTGGCACGCATCGCCAGCGGTCACGCGCATCTCGGGCCCCGGCTCGAGGACGTCGACATCGACGCCCTCCTGATGACGGCGCTCAATGCCGCCCGCAGCGCCGGCGCCTCGTATGCCGATGCCCGCATCGGGCGCTACAACAACAACTTCGTCATCACGCGCGAGCAGCAGATCGTCAATGTCGTGGACACGAGCTCGGTCGGCATCGGCGTCCGCACGCTCGTGGATGGGCAGTGGGGCTTCGCGGCCACCCAGGCACTCACCACCGACGGCGTCGCGCGGGCCGCTCGCGACGCAGCAGCGATCGCGAGGGCGAACAAGATTCCCGGCGCCGAGCCGGTCGTGCTGGCGCCCCCCGAGTCGTATCCGAACACGACGTGGAAGAGCGCCTACACGACCGATCCGTTCGAGATCCCGATCGAGCAGAAGGTCGACCTGCTCCTCCGCACCAACGCGGAGGCCGCGAAGGTCCCCGGGGTGCGCTTCGTGAACAGCTCGATGTTCTTCGTGAAGGAGGAGAAGCACTTCGCGAACACCGACAACTCGCTCATCCACCAGACGCTGATCCGCAGCTGGATGCCGTTCGCGGCGACCGCGGTGGCGCCGGACATGAGCGACTTCCAGGTGCGCACGAACGTGATGCAGCCGGCCGGGCGCGGCTACGAGTACCTGCTCGAGCGGGACCCGGTGGGCAACGCGCAGAAATGGGGGGAGGAGGCCGCCGAGAAGCTCAAGGCGAAGCCGGTCGAGGTGGGTCGCTATGACCTCATCCTCCACCCCAGCCACCTGTGGCTCACGATCCATGAGTCGGTCGGGCACCCCACGGAACTCGACCGCGCGATGGGCTACGAGGCGAACTACGCGGGCACGAGCTTCATCGCGCCGCCGGAAAAGCACCTCGGACAGCTCAAGTACGGGCCCGAGTTCATGAACATCCAGGGCGACCGTTCGCAGGAAGGCGGTTGCTCGACGGTGGGTTACGACGACGAGGGGATCCGCCCCAAGGACTTCCTCATCGTGAAGAACGGCATCTTCAACGACTACCAGCAGACGCGCGAGCAGGCGCCGTGGCTCGCCGACTGGTATCGGTCGCAGGGGCGCCCCGTGCAGTCGCACGGGTGCTCGTACGGCGACAACTGGAGCAGCGTGCAGTTCCAGCGCATGCCCAACGTGTCGCTGATGCCCGGCGGGCAGGACACGACGTGGGAGGACCTCATCGCCGGCACCGACCGCGGCATCGCGATCGTCGGCGATGGCTCGTTCTCCATCGACCAGCAGCGCTACAACGCGCAGTTCGGCGGCCAGGTCTTCTACGAGGTGCGCGGCGGCAAGATCGTCGGGCAACTGAAGGACGTCGCCTACCAGATGCGCACGACCGACTTCTGGAACGCGATGGACATGATCGGCGGCAAGCGCAGCTACGAGGCGGGTGCCAGCTTCTTCGACGGCAAGGGGCAGCCGAGCCAGATCAACGCCGTGAGCCACTGGTGCGTGCCCGCGCGGTTCCGCAACCAGAACGTCATCAACACCGGCCGGACGAGCTGACCATGACCCCCTATCCGAAGCGTCTCCTCGAGACGACGGCCGAGACGGCCCAGCAGCAGGCGAGCGGCACGCTCATGAGCCGCGACGAGGCACAGCGCCTCATCCAGCGGATCACCGCGATGTCGCAGGCCGACGAGATCCAGGTGAACGTCACCTCCGGCACGCAGACGAACATCCGCTTCGCCGACAACCGCATCTCGACCGCCGGCAGCGTCCAGAACAACGGACTCGGCATCCAGAGCGCGTTCGGCGCCAAGAGCGCGGTGGTGGCGACGAACGACATGAGCGACGCGGGGCTCGAGCGCGCGGTACGCCAGTCCGAGGCGCTCGCGCGGCTCGCCCCGAACAACCCGGAGGCGATGCCGGCGCTTGGAGCCCAGGAGTATTCCTCGCCGCGCGCATTCTTCACGTCGGTGTCGGAGCTCAGCGCGGCAGCCCGCGCCGAGGCGGCGCGGGTGGCGATCGACCTGGCGAAGGCAGGAGGCGACCTCAAGGCGGCGGGCTTCATCCAGGCCAATGCCAGCGCCTCGGCCCTCGGCAACAACAAGGGGATGTTCGCCTATCACCCGCAGACGAACGTCAACTACACGCTGACCGTCCGCACGACCGACGGCACCGGCTCCGGCTGGGCGGGGGTGGACGATCGCGACTGGAACCGGATCGACTTCCAGGGCGTTGCACGAACCGCGATCGAGAAGGCACGGATGTCGCAAAATCCGGTGGCGATCGAGCCTGGGCGCTACACGGTGATCCTCGAGCCGCAGGCGGTCGCCGACCTCGTCTCGCTGCTTGCCTTCGCGCTCGACGCCCGCTCGGCGGATGAGGGGCGGAGCGCCTTCAGCAAGCAGGGGGGCGGGACGAAGATCGGCGAGAAGATCGCCGATGAGCGCATCACCCTCATCTCCGACCCGACCGACCCGATGCTGCTCACCCAGCCGTATGATGGGCAGGGGCTGCCGCTCGGCCGCCAGGTGTGGGTGGAGAACGGCGTGCTGAAGAACCTCTTCTACTCGCGGTTCTGGGCACAGAAACAGGGCAAGCCGGTGACGGGAGCGCCCACCTCGGTGAAGATGATGGGGGGCGACGCGACGCTCGAGCAGATGATCGCGTCCACGGAGCGGGGCATCCTCATCACGCGGCTCTGGTACCTCCGGCAGGTCGACCCGCGGACGATCCTCTACACGGGACTCACCCGCGACGGGACCTTCCTGGTGGAGAATGGAAAGATCGCGCGGTCGGTGCGGAACTTCCGCTTCAACGAGAGCCCGCTGTTCATGCTCAACAACGTGGAGATGATCGGGCGGGGGATCCGGATCTCGGGCGCCGAGGGTGGCGGCTCGATGGTGATGCCGTCGATGAAGGTGCGCGACTTCAACTTCACATCGTTGTCGGAGGCGGTGTAGGGAAGGCAGGTGTCGCACAACGAGCCTCGCACTAGTGGCTGCCGGTGCGCAATGTTGAGCGGACGCGGATCCGGGGGTGCCGCGCAAGGCGCGGCTCCCCCTTACGCGGATTGAACGGATGAACGCGAATCGCTCCCCTGCTCGTTGGGGGAGCGATGTTCTTTTTCATCCAATGTTCATCTCGTTTCTGACCGCGTCCGCCTGGCTCGTTGCGGTACGGACCAGCGCCGGTCGTCGGGTCACGGGCCGTTCCGCGAAAATGTCATCCCGAGCTAGATTCCCCCCATGCGCCATCGCATCCTCGTCACCGACGACATCGACCCTGAAGGCATAGCCATCCTCGCCGCGGAGCCGCGGCTCGAGATCGACGTCGTCCCCACGCTCGCGGTCCCGGAACTGCTCGACCGGATCGACCAGTACGATGCGATGATCGGCCGCAGCGCCACGAAGGTGTCGCCCGAGCTGCTGCGGAGGGGAACGCGCCTGCGGGTGATCGGCCGGGCGGGGGTGGGGGTGGACAATGTCGCGATGGACGTGGCGACGGAGCTCGGCATCGCGGTCATCAACGCGCCCGCTGGCAACACGGTCGCCGTCGCAGAACTCTTCTTCGGGGTCATGCTCGGCCTCCTGCGCCACGTGCCGACCGCCGCCACCTCGATGCGGGAGGGACGCTGGGACCGCTCGGCGCTGCTCGGCTCCGAGCTGCGCGGCAAGGCGCTCGGCATCGTCGGGCTGGGACGAATCGGGGGCGAGGTCGCCACTCGCGCGCATGCGTTCGGCATGACGCTCCTGGGCTACGATCCCTACGTGGCCGATGCGCGATTCACCGGGCTGCGGGTGCGCCGCATGAGCACCCTCGACGAACTGCTCGCCGAGGCGGACGTGGTCACGGTGCACACGCCACTCACGGAGGAGACGACGGGGCTGCTTGGCCGGCGCGAGCTGTCGCGGATGACGCCGGGCGCGTATGTGGCCAACCTTGCCCGCGGCGGCATCGTGGATGATTCGGCGCTGGCCCAGGCACTCGAGAGCGGACACCTGCGCGGGGCGGCGCTCGACGTGTTCGCCGTCGAGCCGCTGCCGGCCGACCACCCGATCCGCCGCGCGCCGCACGTGCTGCTGACACCGCACCTTGGCGCATCGACGGTCGAGGGGCAGCGAAACGTTGCCGTGGATGCCTGCATCGGCGTGCGAGACGCACTGCTGCGGGGTGATGTATCGCGCTCCATCAACGTCGCCGCGGTGAGCGGCGCGGAGTGGGGTGAGCTGCAGGCGGCGATGCTGATCGCGCAGCGGGCCGCGGCCCTCGCCCGTGCGGTGCTCGCCGGCCAGGGGCTGCGCGCCATTCGCCGGCTCTCGCTCCGCTGCGGGCCGGAGCTCATCGGGGCGGGCAATGCGCTGCTGAGCGCCGCCGCACTCGGACTGCTCGAAGGTGTGCTCGAGACCGACCGGCTCAACATGATCAATGCGCGGGCATTGGCCGAGCAACGGGGAATCGAGCTGGCGATGACGGAGGTGAACCAGCTCGAGTCGCCGTACGCGCTGGAGGTGGCCCTCGCCGGGGGCATGCAGGAGCTCGCGGTCGGCGGCGTCGCCACGCCTGGTGTCACGGCGCGTATCACGCGCATCGGCAGCTACCATGTGGACGTCGCGCCGCGCAAGACGCTCATCGTGCTCACCAACAACGACGTGCCCGGGGTGATCGGGCGGGTCGGCACGCTGCTCGGCGACGCAGGCGTAAACATCGCGGAGTGGCACCAGGCGCGGCTCGCGCAGGGTGGCGAGGCGCTGGCGGCGATCTCGGTGGACTCGCCGGTGCCGGCGGACGTGTGCAAGGCGCTGCTCGAGCTCCCCGACGTCCTCTCGGCGACGACGGTCAACTTCCGCTGATGCACCGCACCGTCACCACCGACGAGGACGTCCGACGCGCGTTCGCGAGCGATGCGTCGGGACTGGTGCTGGTCCCGGAGGGTGTAGCGCGGCCGACGAGTGCGGGCGAAGTGGTCGAGCTGGTGAAGGAGGCTGCTGCATCGGGCACGCCGATCACGGCGGCGGGCGGCCAGACGAGCACCACGGCGGCGTCGATCACCGACACGGGGCTGCTACTCTCGCTGCGCGGCCTTGATCGCGTGATCGACATCGACCCGGTGGCGCGCACCGCACGCGTCGAGGCAGGCGTGCTGCTCGGCGAGTTCAAGCGGCGGCTGGCGGCGGACGGGCTGCTCTTTCCTCCCGATCCGACGAGCGAGGAGGATGTCACCATCGGGGGGGCCATTGCGTGCAACGCCTCGGGCGCGCGCACGCTGCGCTACGGTGCGACGCGGGTGCACGTCACCGCGTTGCGCGTGGCGCTCGCCACGGGTGAGCTGGTGGAGGTCCGTCGTCCCGGCCTGGAGAAGAACACCGCGGGCTATGCGCTCGCGCAGGACGCGGTGGACTGGTTCGTGGGAAGCGAGGGGACGCTCGGCATCGTCGTGGAGGCGGAGCTCGCCCTGCTACCCAGCCCCGCACGGGTCGTGGGGCTCGCGATCCCATTTCGCGACGAGGGCGCGGCGCTGGGGTTCGTCGTTGCTGCGCGGCTCGCCACGAACGTGCTGCCGCGTTGCATCGAGTACTTCGACGGGCTGGCCCTCGACATCGCGCGTGCTGCACGTGCCGAGACGGCGTGGGCGCCTGCCGCCGCGGGCATGGTGTACGTGGAGGAAGCCACCGACGGCGACGACCCGCCCCTCGACGCCTGGCTGGAGCTTGCGGAAGGGCACGACGCGATCGCCGACGACGTCCTGGTGTTCGACGGCGACAGCGCACTGCGCGACGCACGGCGGATGCGGCACGCGGTGCCGGCGCACATGAACGAGCGCGGTGCACAGTACCGCCAGGCGGGCGGCCGCAAGCTCTCCACCGACTGGGCGGTGCCCTTTCGCAAGCTTGCCGATACGATCGCCGAGGCGCGGCGGCTGGTGAGCGACGCGGGGATCCCGATGCCGGTGATCTACGGTCATGCCGGCAGCGGCCATCCGCACCAGAACTTCATCGCCGAGGATACGGCGTCGCGCGAGCGGACGGAGGCGGTGATCGAGGCGACACTCCGCCACGTGCTCGCCGTCGGCGGCACCGTGTCCGCCGAGCATGGCATCGGCAAGGTGAAGCGGCGGTGGCTCCCGCTGCAGGCGAGCGCGCAGCAGCTCGCGGTGATGCGGGCCGTGAAGCGCGAGCTCGACCCGCAGGGGATCCTCGCACCCGGGAACGTCATCTGATGCGCTACCGCTCCGTCATCCTGGACGTGGACTCGACCCTGTGCGCGATCGAGGGAATCGACTGGCTTGCCGCGCAACGCGGTGCCGAAGTTGCTGCCCGGATCGCGGCCGTCACCGAGCGGGCGATGAACGGCGAGCTGCCGCTCGAGGCGGTGTACGGGCAGCGGCTGGCACTCGTCGATCCCGATGCGACGCTGTTGCACCGACTCGCCGAGCACTATCTCGAGACGATCACGCCGGGGGCGGAGGCGGCCGTGCGCGCGATGCGCGAAGCCGGGGTCGAACTCGCGATCGTGAGCGGCGGGATCCGCCAGTGCCTGATGCCGCTTGCCGAACGACTCGGCGTGCCGGATGAGCGGCTGATGGCGGTGAGCGTGTACCTCGACGAGGACGGGCTGTACTCGGCATTCGACGACCGCTCACCGCTCGCGACCGATATTGGCAAGGAGTGGGCGGCCCGGCAGCTCGCGCTCCCAGGCCCGGTACTCGGTGTCGGCGATGGTGCCACCGACCTCGCGATGCGCCCTGCGGTGGACGCCTTCGCGGCCTTCGCTGCCCACGCGCGCCGCGATCACGTCGTCGCTGCTGCCGATCACGTCGTCGAGTCGTTCGAGCAGCTCACTTCACTGGTGCTGTCATGAGCGAGAAGCCATTTGGCTCGTTCTTCCTTCCGGGCCCAACCGAGGTACGCCCCGAGGTGCTCGCCGCGATGTCGCGGCCAATGTTGGCGCACCGGGGCAAGGCGTTCGAGGACCTGTTCGCGAGCTGCCAGTCGGGGCTGCAGGCGATCTTCGGCACGGCGCGGCCGGTGTATGTGGGCACCTGCTCCGCGACTGGTTTCATGGAAGCCGGCATCCGCAACGCGCGTCCCGGTCGAGTGCTGGCACTCGTGAACGGGCAGTTCTCGGAGCGATTCGCGAACATCGCCCGTGCATGCGGGCGCGAGGTGGATGAGGTGCGGGTCGAGTACGGCGGGGGGTTCGATCTCGCCCACGTGCGCCGCGCGCTCGGGATTCGCGACCATGCGCTGGTGACGGTCGTGCACAGCGAGACGAGCACCGGCGTGCTCACCGATGTCCACGCAGTGACCGCCCTCGCTCATGAGCACGGGGCGATGTGCCTCATCGACGGCGTCACGTCGGTGGGCGCGATGCGCATCGACTTCGATGCGAGCGAGCTCGACTACGTGCTGACGGGTTCGCAGAAGGGGCTCGCGCTGCCCCCGGGTCTCGCCTTCGCCGTCGCCAGCCAGCGGTACATCGATGCCGCCGCACAGGTGGAGCATCGCGGCCTGTACTTCGACCTGGTGGAGTACGAGCGCTTCATCCAGAAGAACCAGACGCCCAACACGCCCGCTGTCTCGCTGCTGTATGCGCTGCAGGTGCAGATGGAGCGCATCCTCGCCGAGGGGGTGGAGGCGCGCTACCGCCGCCATGCAGCGATGCGCGACGCGACGGTGAAGTGGGTGGGCGAAGCTGCCAGGCGGCTCGGCATCGCCATGCACGTACTCGCTCCCGAGGGGCAGCGCTCGCCGACGGTGACGACGATCGTGCTGCCGGCCGTGATCTCGCCGAAGGCGCTGGTGTCGGCGGTCGCGATCCGCGGCATCACGATCGGCGGTGGTCTTGGCCCGCTGGCGGAAAGCACCTACCGCATCGGGCACATGGGGGAGCACACCCTCGACGGACTCGGCAAGTGCCTGTGTGCCGTCGAGGGGGCGCTCATGGAGCTGACAAGCAATCCGGCACCCTCCGGGTGATCCGGGCCGAGCTCGTTACAGTTATCGCGTTTCCGTCTCGACTGCTGCCGCCGTCTCCGCCTCGAGCGTCCGCAGCACGTCCTGCCACGCAAAGCGCCGCCCGCTGCCACGGACGTAGTAATCCATCCACATCATCTCGGCGGTGCTCTTGAGGAGCCGGTTACGCGCATCGGGGATCCCGTGCGTGTTGCCGGGATAGATGAACAGCTCGGTCGGCACGCCCAGCTTCTTCAGCGCCATGTGCAGCTCGACGCTCTGCGGACTGGGGACACGAGGGTCCCCCTCCACGACG
>JACDHQ010000461.1 GCA_013820975.1 Gemmatimonadaceae bacterium | reverse complement strand
GCTGTGTCGTCTCACGGTGGCGAGTCGGTTCTCGACCGTACGACGACAACCGGCTGTGTCGTCTCACGGCGGCGAGTCGGTTCTCGACCGTACGACGACAACCGGCTGTGTCGTCTCACGGTGGCGAGTCGGTTCTCGACCGTACGACGACTGCCCGCTGAGCCGCCTACAGCGGCTCTATTGCGAACATCCGCTCCGCCTCCTCGGCGTACCGCACGACCTCCAGCCCTTGCTGCGCGGCGTCCCACCCCAGCTCCGGCGCCATGAGCGCGGCGATTCGCGGGGCAATCGAGCGTCCCTGGTCGGGCAATTCGAAGGCGAGGTGTGTCCGCCGGATCAGCACGTCACCGACGGTACAGGCGCGCTCGGCGCGCGCCGCATGGGGGATCTCGGCGACGAGGTAAGGGAGCCCCGGGACGACCGGCGACGCGCCGTCGCGCATCGCGAGCGCAATCCCCCACACGTGCGGCCAGTGCGACCCGTAGCTGTGGATGAGGTGCGCAGCCCGGCCGGCCGATAGCCCGGTGTCGCGGCGCACGCGCTCCACCTCGGCCGCGACGTCCGGCAGTTCTCCACCATGCAGCGCGCGCTCGAGCGTCGGCGATTTCGTCACCTTCCGGCCGAGCATCTTCTCGGTTGCATTCACCACGTCCGCGGCCATGACGCGATAAGTGGTGAGCTTGCCGCCGGTGATCGTCAGCAGCCCCGGCTCCTGCGCCACGTGGTGCTCCCGCGATGCGCTGCCGAGCGATCCGCTTCCCTGGACGAGCGGGCGTACCCCGGCCCACGCCGTGACCACGTCCTCTCGGGTGAGGTGCGCCTCGGGGAAGAAGTGGTTCACGGCGTCGAGCAGATACCGTACGTCTGCTTCCGTCGCGCGCACCTCATCGGGCGCCGACGTCGTCGGCGTCTCCGTCGTGCCGATGATGGTGTGGCTGCCCGCCGGGAGCGTGAACATCACGCGGCCGTCCGATGGGGCTGTCAGGGTAAGCGCGCCGGCGTTGCCCACTCGGTCGCGCGGCACCGTGATGTGGACCCCCGTGCTTCCGCGCACGGTGCCGCCGGTCCACGGCCCGATCGCCTGCGCAACGACATGGGCTCGCACCGTCGCGGTGCGCCCCGTGAGGACGTCGGTCACCGACGCCCCTTCGACGCGGCCGGCGCCGTCGCGCAGCAGCGCATCGCAGCGCACGTGATTGAGGACGGTCGCCCCCGCCGCGATGGCGTCAAGCGCGTTCACGAGCGTGAGGCGCGAGTCGTCGGTCGCGGCGTCGTAGTACACGGCGGCGCCGTGCAGGCCGGCACTGCGCAGGTGCGGCTCGTGCAGCGCCGTCTCGCCCGAGCGCAGCCATCGGTGCCGCGCGACGTTGCGGAAGAGTGCCAGCGCATCGTACAGCGTGAGCCCGGCGACGAGCTTCCAGCGCGGGACACGCGCATCCGCATACACCGGCCAGGTGAAGGCGAGCGGACGCACCAGGTGCGGCGCCAGGGCAAGCAGCAGCCGCCGTTCGACGCTGGCCTCGAACACGAGCCGCAGGTGGCCATGCTCCAGGTAGCGCACCCCGCCATGGACCAGCCGCGACGACCGGCTCGACGTCCCGCTGGCGAAGTCGGCCTTCTCCACCAGGGCCACGCGAAGCCCCCGCAGCACCGCGTCGCGCGCAATTCCGCACCCGGTGATCCCCCCGCCGATCACGAGGAGGTCGAACTGGCCTGATTCCAGCGAGCTGACCGCGGGACGGGGGAAGGCTGACGGCATCGGGACAACCTATCACTATCTTTTCCACATGACTACGAACCGCCTGCCGGGCCGTCGCGTTGCCATCGTCGCCGGGGTCCGGACTCCATTCGCGAAGTCGGGAACGCAGCTCAAGGGGATCGACGCCATCGAGCTCGGCAAGCTCGCGGTTGCGGAGCTGCTGCAGCGGACGGGGCTCGACGGCAACGAGGTGGAAGGCGTCGTCTACGGCACGGTGATTCCCAACGTCATCGCACCGAACATCGCGCGCGAAGTCTCCCTGCTGCCGATGCTCCCCAGGGGGGTGCAGGCCTTCACGGTGAGCCGCGCCTGCGCGAGCGCGAACCAGGCGATCACCGATGCGGCCGACCAGATTGCCCTTGGGCACATGGACGTGGCCATCGCCGGCGGCGCCGAGTCGCTCTCGAACGTGCCGATCCTGCACTCGCGGACGATGGCCGAGAAGCTGGTGTCGCTCTCGCGGGCGAAGTCGCTCAACCAGCGACTAAAGCTCCTCGCCTCCATCCGCCCGCGCGATCTCGTGCCGATCACGCCCGCGATCGCCGAGCCGTCCACCGGCGAGACGATGGGACAGTCGGCCGAGAAGATGGCGAAGATCAACGGCATCACGCGCGAGGAGCAGGACCAGTTTGCGCTCCGCTCGCACCGCCTGGCGGCGGCCGGCAGCCAGGATGGCCGGCTGACCGCGGAGATCGTGCCGGTGTACATCCCGCCGTCGTTCGAGGAGGCGGCCACGAGCGACAACGGCGTGCGCACGGATACGACGATCGACAAGCTCGAGTCGCTCAAGCCGGTATTCGACCGGCGCTACGGCACGGTGACCGCTGGCAACGCGAGCCCGCTCACCGACGGTGGCAGCGCCATCCTCCTCATGAGCGAGGAAAAGGCGAAGGCGCTCGGCTATGAGCCACTCGCGTACATCCGGTCGTATGCGTATGCGGCCCTCGACCCGGGCGAGCAGCTGCTGATGGGGCCCGTGCTCGCGGCGCCGGTCGCGCTCGCGCGCGCCGGCCTGTCCCTCGGCGAGATGGACCTCATCGAGATGCACGAGGCATTTGCGGCGCAGGTGCTCTGCAACCTCCGGGGGTTCGAGTCGCAGGAGTGGGCGGAGCGTGCCGGGTTCTCGAAGCCGGTGGGCGAAGTGGATCGCGCGAAGCTCAACGTCATGGGCGGCTCGATCG
>JACDHQ010000460.1 GCA_013820975.1 Gemmatimonadaceae bacterium | reverse complement strand
CCGCATGCTCTGAACAACTGCTCGAACCGCAAAACGGGCCATCTTGGTTCGAGGCTGACTTGCGCGGGGCGGTGGAAGCGGAGCACGAGGCGAACGCGGAGTTTCACGAAGGGCCCGACTTCTGGAACAACATTGAGATGAAATTCGGACTCTCCTCGTCCGGTGAGGACGCGCTGGGCCGCTGGGCCAGCTTTGGAGTCGTTCGCTACGGCGGCGGACGACCGGAGCCAGGCACCTATTTGATCACCCAATTCGATCTGCTCGACTCCAACGCCGTCGGAATCCTGATGAGATACACCCGCCAAGACGGGAATCAGATGCGGCAGTGGACGTCGACGTCGGGGACCCTCACGATTACTGCGTCATCGCCGGACCGGGTGGAGGGCCGGTTCGACTACACCGCGATTGAGTGCGGGCCGCGTGAGTGCGCGCCCAATCCGACGACGATTCGGGTCACGGGCTCGTTCTCGGCGCTACCGCACGACCCGAAAGGCGGGGTGCCGGTGCCGGGGCGCTGAGGGGCGGGTGTTCCACAGGGCTTCTTATGGACGGAACTATTAGCGAATACGCCCTCTCCGCGGGTGTTGACGGAACGGGCATCCCCGTCGAAAGGTAGTCGCATTCTCGGGCGTGCTGGTCGTCCGCGGGAACCGCGTGGTGGCGGTCGTGACGGACGAGATGGACGAGATGGACGTGCCGCGGGTCGTCATCTTCCGGTTCCGGCGGAATGGGCCGAGCTGGCTGCCCGATAGACAGAGTGCGACGCGAGGGGCACCGGAACGGCCGGAGGCGCCGGGGATTGTCGCACGCGGATCCTCCACTTTAGGAATTGTCGACAGGCTGCCGTGGGTGTGGCATAGGCATCATCTGGAGCCCGGGAGAGGCGGAGAACGTTCCTGCCGATCCACGCTCGAGGGTGTGCCGGCCGAACAGGCCGGGGAGGGACGGAAAGACCCGCTACTATAGACATCGTTGACAAGCCGTCGCGTGTGTTACATCATGCTGGTGCCGGTATCGTGCAGAGCGGTTCGCGCCATTTCTTGACCCATTGCCGCGGGGCGAGGTACCTTCAGGAGATCTCACGTGCAACGCCCCGTCCTCAACGGAACACCCCGGCTCCTCCCTCACATGGTCTTAAGCCGCAGAACCGCCGCCATCGCGGCCGCTGCCATCCTCCTGATCGCCGCCGCTGTGGTCTACGCGCGTGCGCGGGGCGCGGACGCCGCCGACGGCAGCGCCAGCGACGATGGCAACAACCCGCCCGTCGCCTCCAGCGGCTCCTTCGCGACCGACATGCCGATCCCGGTACAGGGATCGGCGGCCGTGCGGGAGACGCTGGTTCTCTCCGTGACTGCGGCGGGTCAGGCGGAGGCGTGGCAGCGGACGATGATCACGGCGCAGGTCGGCGGCCAGGTGGCCGGGGTGGGGGTCCGCGAGAACGACGCGGTGGCTGCGGGCCGCACCCTGCTGGCGGTGAACCCCGACGAGTTCCGGCTGGCGCTCGAGGAGGCGCAGGCGGCGCTGCGGACTGCGCAGGCAGCGTACGCCGAGGCGACGATCCTGGACGACCGGATCATGGACGAGGCCACGCGCCGGGAGCGCGATCGGGTGGTCCGCGCGCGCACGGGCGTTGACGCCGCGGAGGTGCGGGTGCGCCGCGCGCAGCTGGACCTGTCGCGTGCGCGGATCGCCGCGCCATTTGCCGGTCGCGTAGCGAGCATAAAGGTGGTGCCGGGACAGTGGGTGAGACCCGGCGACGAGCTGATGACGATCGTCGCGCTCGATCCGATCCGCGTCGAGGTACAGGTGCTGGAGAGCGAGGTCGGTTTCCTGACCGCGGGGCGCTCCGCCCGTGTCACCTTTGCAGCTTTCCCCGGCGAGTCGTTCAGTGGGCAGGTCCGAACGGTGAACCCTCTCGTGGAGAGCGGGACACGCACGGCGCGGGTGACCATCCTCCTCGCGAACCCGCAGGGCAGGATCCTCCCGGGAATGTACGCGCGCGTGGCGCTGGACGCGCAGCGCTTCCCCGACCGTGTACTGGTGCCGAGGTCGGCGCTGCTGGAGCGCGATCGCCGACCCATGCTCTTTGTTTACGAAGGGGACGAGCGCTCCGGGCTGGCGAAGTGGCGCTACGTGACGCCGGGGCTCGGCAACGACCGGCTCGTCGAGATCCTCACCGATGCGGACACCGACTCGGTGCGGCCGGGCGAGGTGGTGCTTACCGACGGGCACTATACGCTGATCCACGATGCGCGGGTGGTACTGCGAGAGGAGGGGTGAGGGTGCGTGCTGACAGCGCAGTAGCTCGCTCGAAGTCTCCGCCTGCACTTCTGCTGCTCCTCGCAGCTTGCGGCGGACAAGCGGCGAGCAAGGCTCAAGTTCGCCCCCTGGTTGAGCCTAAACATTCCCATAGGCATGAGCCAACCGCGTTGGGTGGCCGGAGGAAAAAACCAATGCATAATCTTTACACCAGAAATCGCGTTAACACTGTAGTTGTCGCTTTAACTGTGCTCTTCACTGCTTGTGGGAACGTGCGAAACGAGGCCGTAGGCCCGATCACCTACGACAGTGCTGGCGTTAGAGTTGTGCTGAACTCTGCGGCGACTTGGACAGAGGCGCAGCGCTGGCGATTGTCGGACCGGCCGATGTTGCAGATCGGGGAACCGGATGGCCCCTCGGACTATCTGTTCCACAGAGTGCAGACTGCCTCGCGCCTTCCGGATGGTCGCATCGCTGTAGCTGATCTTGGGAGCGGCGCAATCCGCCTCTATGATTCGTCCACAAGATTTCTTTCGAGCTTTGGAAGGCGCGGGGGTGGACCAGGGGAGTTCAGTCAGTTAAACCGCATTGAGTTGGTAGGCGACACTATCTTCGCATATGACGTAGGGCACGGTCGGGTGACAGTGCTCAACCGTCACGGCTCGCTCATCCGTACCGTCGCCCTTTCCC
>JACDHQ010000459.1 GCA_013820975.1 Gemmatimonadaceae bacterium | reverse complement strand
GATGACCGCTGCGCCGCTGGCGGCATGGGTGGCGTCGACGCGGGGTGCTCCAGCCTGCAGCAGGTAGCGCGCGGGCATTCGCGCGTCGCACGCAGCGTCCCCGACCTCGACGACCGGATGCACCTCGGGGAGCCATGCGCCACCGGACTGCTCGAGCGCGCCGATCATGCGGGCGCGCACCTTTGCGCCGAACGCCTCGCCTTCGCCCCGCGGTGACACGCTTCGCGACCTCGCGCACATCACCGGTCGCCACGCCGTGACGCCAAGCTCCGTCGCCTTTTCTGCCAGCCAGAGCATGCGATCGCGATCGCCGACCGGGACGAAGAGCTCGAGCGGCGTTGCCGGCGGTACCACCTCGATGCCGCCGACTGCCACGGCGACCTCCCGCTTCGCGATGCGCTCGATGACGCCGGACGCCTCGTGGCCACAACCATCGGTGAGTGACACGACATCGCCCGCCGACATGCGCTTCACCCGGGCATGGTGGGCGGCCGCATCCGGCAGCTCGATCGAGCTGCCGGCGACGAGGCGGTTCTCCACCACGAACCGCGTCACCGGCGGGCGATCGCGACGCTCCACCACGCGTCCTCGGCGTCCTCGCCAAGCACGCGCCACCCCTGGTCGTCGAGCACACCGAGCATGAACGCACGCTCCTCGCGCAGGATGCCGCTCAGGATGACGCGCCCATCTGCATCGAGGGCCACGGCCATCTCCGGCAGCAGGTTCACCAGGACCGACGAGATGATGTTCGCGAGCACGAGCTGCACCGGGGCGATGAGCGGAAGCAGGGTGGCGGCGTCACCCTGGAACACCGTCACCCGCTCGATCACGCCGTTGCGCGCGATGTTCTCCTCCGCATTCGGGATCGCCTCGCCATCGATCTCGATCGCAGCGACCCATGCCGCGCCGAGCTTTGCGGCAGCGATGGCGAGGATGGCGCTCCCGGCGCCGAGGTCGGCCACCCGGTCTGCCGGGCGGATGACGCCCTGCAGCAGCCTGATGACGCCCCGCGTGGTGGCGTGCTCACCGGTGCCGAATGCCATGCCCGGATCGATCACGATCGTGCGCGCTGGATCGTGCTGACCGGCGAGCCATGGCGGCGCGATCGTCAGTGCACCGAGGTCGTGCGCGTGCACCCCATCCTTCCACGCCTCGCTCCAGTCGATCGCCGGCGCCCACTCCGTCGCGACGGTCGCACCGGGAGCCATCTCGTGCAGCAGCCTGGTGATCGCGCCGGCATCCGATCCCTCCGGGAAGTGCGTGACGAGATCCGCACCTTCTTCGTGAACACCCTCGGATCCTGCGGCGAACAGTGCCTCCATCGCGGCATCGCGCGACGCGCCCGGTGTCACCCGCACGGCAAGCCACTGCGCGCCGGTTGCCGAGGGCGTGCCGCGAATGAGCCCGGGCGGCGCCTCCTCGCCCTCGGTCATGCGCCGAGCGCTTCCTTCATCCGGGACCAGAAGCCCTTGCCGCGACTCGACAGCTCGACCCGCGGCCGCAGTGCGTGAAGCTGCTGAAGCACCGCATGCTCCTCGGACGAGACGTCCTCCGGCGTCCAGAGCTGGACCCGCACGTGCAGGTCGCCGGTTCCGCTTGCGTTGACACGGGCAAGGCCGCGACCGCGCAGGTGAAACACCTGCCCGCTCTGGGTGGCCGGCGGAATCTCCAGCGTCATCGTCGCATCGACCGTGGGGACCTCGATCGTGCCGCCGAGCACGAGCTGCGGATACGTCGCGAGCACCTCCGTGTAGAGATCCTCCCCATCCCGCTCGAAGCGCGGATCGTCGGCGACCTCGAACACGACGTGGACGTCGCCGAGTGCCCCGCCGCGCGACCCGGCATTGCCGACACCACGAAGCGTCATGTACTGCCCGCTCGCCACGCCAGCAGGAATCTTCACCTCGATCGTGCGCTCCGCGCGCACCCGCCCTTCGCCTCGGCACTTCCGGCATGGGGAGGCCACCACCTGCCCCTCCCCCTTGCACGTGGGACACGGGGCGACGCTGACGAACTGCCCGAAGAACGAACGCTGCGCGCGCCGGACCTCCCCGACGCCCGCGCATGTCGTGCAGGTCTGCGGCTGGGTTCCCGGCTCGGCCCCGTTGCCCTCGCAGCGGTCGCAGGCGTCGAGCAGCTTGAGGAGCAGCGTGCGGTCGACGCCGGTGGCCACTTCGCCGAGCGACAGCTGAACGGTCACCTTGACGTCGGCGCCGGTGCGAACGCTGCCGCCGTGCCGCGCGCCACCGAACATTTCGTCGATCCCGCCGAACCCACCGAAGTCCCGCATGAACACGCCCAGCGCTTCGGACAGGTCGAAGTGGTGGAAATCCGACGCCCCTCCGCCACCGCGCAACCCGGCCTCGCCGTAGCGGTCGTACATCGCACGCTTCTGCGGGTCACGCAGGACATCGTAGGCCTCGGTGATGTCCTTGAACTTCTCCTCGGCCTCCTTCGATCCGCTGTTGCGGTCGGGATGCCACTTCATCGCCAGCCTGCGATAGGCCTTCTTGACCTCGTCGTCCGGCGCGCCGCGCTGGACTTCGAGGATGGAGTAGTAGTCAGTCATTGGTTCGGTAGGGCGTCGGGGGACGGGGGTCGGGCCTGGGTGCTGGCTCCCGCGCGACCGCTTCGTGCATTGGCTCGAGAGGCGCTCCCGACACCTGACGCCCCACCACCACCTTCAAAGCTAATCGAGCAGGTCGGTGACCAGCTGGGACGTGTGGGTGACGAGGGCGATGACCTTGTCGTACGGCATGCGCGTGGGGCCGATGACGCCGATCACGCCGTTGAGCGCGCCGACACGGTATTCGGCGGTCACGACCGTGAACTGGTCGAGGTGCGGATCCGCGTGCTCATTGCCGATGGTGATGCAGATGCCGCGCGCGTGGTCGCGGCTGCGGATCGCCTCGCCGAGCCGCGCCGGGGCCTCGGTGAGCGTGAGCAGGC
>JACDHQ010000458.1 GCA_013820975.1 Gemmatimonadaceae bacterium | reverse complement strand
CGGTGAACCAGCATCTCCTGCGGCAGGAGCGCGGCCGCCGCCTTTGCAGCGGCCGCGCGGTCGCCGGCGATCTTGGTCGCCGTCGGCCGCGACCGCTCTTCCGGAGACCGCTTCGCATGCGCAGCTTCGGCCTCGCGAATCACCTTCTCGGCCTCATCCGGGGTCATCTGGCCGCGGCGCACCATGTAGTTGGTGACGTCGCGTGCGCTCTCGATGGCGAATCCGGCGATTCCTGCCCCGGCCGCAATCACGTCCTTCATCGCGCTGGCGATCTTGCTTCCCGCCTCCAGGCTGATCTGCTGCGCCCGCTCGGCCATCTCGGCCACGGTGTCGCGCATGTCGCCGCGGTGGCCAGGTCCGCGCCGCGGGGCCGGCTTGGCCGGGGTCGCTGGAGCGTCTTCAGCAATGTCGGGCGAATCGCCCGGCAGGTCATTATGCACCATGAGCCCCGTCCACTCGGATTGGTGAGGGGAGCTGGTCCCCGAGATTTCTGGCGTAGGCGCCGGAATGCCGTCCTGGCTGGACGCCAGTACCGACCGGCGGTGCCGGACGGGCCCGTTGTACATATGATTACCGGGGCCCGGTTCGGTCGCGGCAAGTATATGATTTTTCAACAGCTACGCAAGGTTGACCGGTAAAGCCGAACGCCGGATCCACCCATCGCTTTCTCACGACGACATCGCGTCATTATAACGACATATCATGCTGAGTGGTATCCGGATACTCGACCTCTCGCGCGTTCTGGCCGGTCCGTTGTGCACAATGATCCTCGGCGATCTCGGCGCTGATGTAATAAAGATCGAGCGTCCGGGCACCGGCGACAGCACCCGCGGCTGGGGGCCGCCCTTCGACGATCGCGGGGAAAGCGCCTACTTCCTGAGCATCAACCGCAACAAGGCCAGTGTTGCGGCCGATCTGTCCACGTCCGAGGGGCAGCGACTGGTGGCTGGTCTGATGGATGAGGCCGACGTCGTTGTCGAGAACTTCCTGCCCGGAGCGCTCGCCCGGTGCGGCCTGGCGCCGGAGGTGATGTGCGGACGGTACCCGCGCCTGGTCTGGTGCACCATCAGTGGCTTCGGCGCCGAGAGCACGCGGCCCGGCTACGACTTCGTCGTCCAGGCGGAGCAAGGGTGGATGAGCATCACCGGCGAGCGTGACGGCTCGCCGATGAAGGCTGGTGTCGCCCTCGCCGACGTGGTGACGGGAAAGGATGCGGCGATCGCCGTACTCGCGGCGCTCGTCGCGCGCGGGCGGACCGGCGCGGGGGCGCACGTCCGTGTCTCGCTCGCGCAGAGTGCGGCGGCGGCGCTCATCAATGCCGGGCAGAACGTGCTCGTCGGCGGCGGTGATGCAGGGCGGTGGGGCAACGCGCACCCCAATCTCGTTCCATACCAGCTCTTCGCCGCCGCCGACCGCGACGTCGTCGTCGCTGTCGGCACGGACGACCAATGGGCGGCGCTCGTACGCGTGCTCGGTGTTCCCCCGCTCTCCGAGGCGGCATATGCAACGAACGCCGGCCGCGTCGCCGCACGCGGGACCATAATCCTGCTCGTCGCGAGGGCGATCCGCGAGCGGCCGGCCGCCGACTGGCGCACGGTGCTCGACGCTGCCGGCGTGCCGAACGGAGTCGTACGTACCGTGCGCGAGGTGCTGGCCGATCCGGCGACCGGTGCATCGGCGCTCACCGGCATCGCGCCGAGTGTGCCGGGGCGGGTGCGGCGTCCCCCGCCGGGTCTCGATGAGGACGGGGAAGGGATCCGGGCGCGGGGCTGGGGGTACTTCACCCGTGACTGATGTCACCGCGCGTGACGCGCTGGAACCGCGATCGTCTTTTCCGTGGAGCGCGATCCGGAGGGTGTCCTCGGGGTGGCCGCCCTGTCGCAAGCTTCTGCGCCGCGTTACTCTACCGTCGTGAATACGACGGCAGCGGCGGAGAGCCTCGATCAGGACGGAACCGATCAGGCCATCATCCAGAGAGTGCTTGCAGGTGAGCGCGACGCGTTCCGGCTGCTGATCACAAAGTACAGCGATCCGCTGTACCGTCATGCGCTGTGCATGACCGGCAGCCCGGATGTGGCAGAAGACATCCTGCAGGTCTCGTTGATCAAGGCCTACCAGCACCTGGCCGAGGTCCGCGGGCGGTTCGATGCCTGGGTCTTCCGGATTGTCGCGAACGGCTGCAAGGACTGGCTCAAGAACATCCGGCGGTCGCACCTCAGTTACGAAGAGGACGATCAGCCGTCCACCTACGCGACCCCTGACGAGGATCTCGATCGGACGGAGTTGCGGCAGGACCTGGAGGGGGCGCTTTCCACGTTGCCCGCTTCGCTTCGGGAAGCCTTCGTCATGAAGCACGTCGAGGGTCGATCGTACGAGGAAATGGCTGACCTGCTGGGCACGACGGTGGGGGCGCTCAAGATGCGAGTGCATCGGGCGCGTGAAGCTCTCCAGGCTCTACTTGAGGAGAAGTACGCCTAATGTTTGACGACCTCCATAACTCAGGCGAGGCGCGGTCTCCCGAGACCGCCCGCCGCCCGGCCGCCCGCATCGGCGACGCCGCCCGCCCGATGTCCGATCGCGAAGTGCCGCTCGGACAGCGCGACGGCATGCCGTCGGCACTCCATGCCTGGCTCGATGGCGAGCTTCCCGAGGCTGCAGTGCGCAAGGGCGAGATGGCCCGCGACGCCGTGATGTGGCGCCGCATCAACTACGAAGCAACCCAACTCCGCCACCTGCGCACCCCAGTCGGCCTTGCCGACAGCGTGATGGCCGCCCTGCCGCAGACGGCGCCGCAGCTGATCACGCCCTGGTACCAGCGCGAGTTCGTCATGACACCCGCTGCGGTGCTCTCGGGTGGCGTCGTCCTCGTCGCCGTCGCGGCGACGGCCACGGCGGTCGCGATCGCGGTCTTCCGGTAACTGCGAGCAGATCGCTGCGATCAGCTCTCGGCAATAAGCAGGTTGGAGGGG
>JACDHQ010000457.1 GCA_013820975.1 Gemmatimonadaceae bacterium | reverse complement strand
CCTGTCCCCCGCGAGTACGAGCCAGTCCGGTCGGTGACGGGCGAGCACGTCGACGAACGAGCTCAGGAAGACGCCGAGCGACTTCGCCATCGTGACTCGGTTGTGAGCCTCGAGCGCCATGTAGATCTCGTCGTCCACGACGAAGCCATCCGCGCGGATCTCCTCGATTGTTAGCCCGTGCGCGGGGAGGAGATGCATGTTCGTCGCGCAGATGCGCGCGTCGTGGCGTCGCTCGCCGCACAGGCGCAGGATCGGCCGGATGTAGCCCCACTCGCCACGCGATCCGGTCAGAAACAGGAGTTTCACGTCTGCATTTCGCTATTCGACATCTTCCCAGGCGATGAGCACGTTCTCGGCCATGTCGCGGCGCGCCCGCCTGCCCACGACCTCGTCCATGCGGTGCGCCGGGATGCCGCTGCCGGGGCGCTTCGACCACACCATATCGTCGGTGAGCGTCTCGCCAGCGACGACGGGGCGCGTCGTCACCAGACTGCGGAACGCCCACGCGCGGATGGGTCGCTCGTCGTCGTGCACGACTTTGCGCTCGCCGAGTCCAGCCTCGACCTTGCGGATGCCTTCCACGAGGGTCGCCAGGTCGCGGAAGTCAATCGACACGGACTGGTCCGGGCCCGGCTGCCGAGTGTCGAGGATCACATGCTTCTCGATCACGGCGGCGCCGAGCGCGACCGCGGCGAACGACGTGTAGACGTCGGGCGTGTGATCGGAGTGGCCGATCACGGCGAGCGGATAGCGATCGCGCATCGCCGTGATGACGCGCAGGTTGAGGTCCTCGTACTTTGGTGGGTACTCGCTCACGCAATTGAGCAGCGACAGCGGCGTACCCCGGGAGGTGAGCGCGTGGTAGGTCCGGTCAATCTCGTCGAACGTGCTCATGCCGGTCGAGACGATCATCGGCTTCCCGAGCTGAGTGATGCGAACGAGCGTCGGCACGTCCGTCATCTCACCCGAACCGATCTTGAAGGCGTCGACACCCATCTCGTCGAGCTCCTGGGCCGCCTTCCACGAGAACGGCGTGCACAGGTACTGGATGCCGACCTCTCGGCAGTACGACTGCAGGGCAGCATGGTCGTCGAGTGAGAGCGCATGCATTTCGAGGAACTCGTAGAGGGGCATGTCGAAATTTGCCGACATTGGAACGTCGGGCAGCATTTCCTCGTTTGGGAGGTGATGCTGGAACTTGATCGCGTCGGCGCCGGCGAGCTTCGCCTGCAGCACCATCTCGCGAGCCACGTCGACGTCGCCGAGATGGTTGTCGCACCCCTCCGCGATGATGAAGACGGGGTGCCCGGGGCCGATCGCGCGGCCTGCGATTAATAGCTCCACAAACCACCATCCTGACGAGGCGCCGACGCCGACTGCCGCACGATGATTGCGACATTGCGCCCTTCCCCTCGTTACGCCCTACGCCTCCACGCATCGGTCGCGGAATGGGCTGCAGGCAATGGTACCACCCGCGAAAGCCACACCCAAGGCTCCGCTGCCCTCACGGGCGCCAATCCGGCCGCGGCGCCCAGCGTCACCCGTCGTGTCGAGACTCCCCTAGGGTGAGTCGATTGCGGTCGCGTCGGCCGACGTGGGGAGGTCGTTGGTGTCGATACGCGGAAGCGCAAGCGCCCGGTGCCGGTCGAGGTCGGCCACGGCCACATGGGTGGTGAGGCCGATCACGCAACCGTGGCCCGTCAGGATCGACTCGAGCGAATCGTCGGACGAGCCGTACGGGTACGCCATCGTCCACTCGCCGGTGTCACAGCCGACCTCAGCCAGGAGGGCCATGGTTCGTGCGACCTCCAGCTCTTGGTCCTGGCGGCCGAGCGTGCCGAGCCAGGCGTGGCCGTAGCCGTGGCCACCGATGTGCATGCCTGCCCGCCGCATGCAGCGCACCTGCTCCACCGACACGTAGAGCTCCTCCGCGAACGCCGTCTCCTCGACGGCGACCACCTCGGCGAAGAGCGCGTCGACGATGATCGCGCGGGCCGCCGCTGGGAGACCCTTCTGCAGGACGCGCTTGACGTAGTTCACCTCCGGCGGATCCCACCGGTTCGCCTGCATGAATGTCGCCCGATACGCCGCCGTCGTGTCGAGGGCATGCTCGGTGCGCAGCGCAGTCACGTGGGCTTCCATCGCCGCCACCGTCCGTGTCAGCTCGCCCGCGGCGAGGACGAAGTGGATCTTGTTGACGTCCAAGAGTCGGCGCTCGAGCACGGCACGGGCAGGGAGGAAGAACGAGGCCTGCACGCCGAGCCGGTCGAGCAGCGGGAACACCGTCGTGAAGTGGTCGATGTAGCCGTCGTCGAACGTCAGCAGGAGTGCACGAGGCGGCAGGACGCGTTCCGGGTCGCGGAGCGCGTCGAGCACGTCCTCCATGCGGATGATTTGGTAGTGATGGCGGATGTAGGCCAACTGCTCGATAAAGGCTGCGGTGTCGAGCGCCGCGATCCGGGGATACCGCCCGTGCCGGGCGTTCCGGACGAAGTGGTACATCACGATAGTGACGCGGCGGGACATTCGCCCGGCTATCGTCGTGAGCAGGCCGCTGTCGGTCGACATCGTGTCTCAGTCTCACCCCGTCTCGTACTCACCCAGCGAAGCATGGTGTCGGATCTCGGTGCTGCGTATTGCGACGCCGAACGAGGTACTTTCGGGCACTATACTGATCGACCGAGGGTGCGGCGTACGCTCCATGGCGGAGTCTGCCGACGCGCCTCGTCGAGGTCGACACCCATGCCCACGGCTCACGACGTGCCGTCCGACACCAGGCTCGCCCTCTCGGAGGGCGCGATCTCGACTGCTTTCCCTAGGGCGTCAAATGGTTTGTGTAAGGGTCGGGTTTAGGAAGGACACCCCACGTTGTCAACCACCATCTCCGAACCGAGCACTGACGCCGACCGGCAGCCCGCTGCCACGGACGTTTCAGCCGCGAACGACTCGCTCACTGCGGCGCTCGTGTCCGC
>JACDHQ010000044.1 GCA_013820975.1 Gemmatimonadaceae bacterium | reverse complement strand
CTGGTGAGCTGCTCAGCCGCGACAGTGTCATCGTCGTCGGGTTCCTCTGGGGCAGTGGCGTGGACGGGTGTGATGTCCGCGAGAGACGGGCGCGGCCCCCCGGACCCGATGGTATGGCGTGGGAGGGGTTCGGCGACGTCCCTGAGGGGGTTGCGTGGGTTCCGAAGCAGCGCTGAACGAACTGATGCCGCTCACCCAGGCCGCGAGAGGTCGGAGCGGTACGTCACCGCCTTGGCGGTCCGGTCGTAGGTCAGCCGTTCGAGCGCGACGGGATTGCGCGCGCAGTATCGCGCGAGTCGGGTGACAAAGGCCCGGTCATCCTCCGGCACCCAGACGGCTGTATGCACGTGGAATCCTGAGTGCGGCTACGCGAGCATCCCGGCGGCCTGGTGCGCATCGAACAGCTCGAGACGCACGAACAGCCGGAGCACGGCGCGGCGAAACACCTCGGTCAAGCGGGCCGTGTCATGGGCGGGGCACGTGACGAACGTCCCACCGGGCCGGAAGCCACCGTCGGTGACGAGCAGAGGCAGGTGCGGATGCCAGTTGGCGCGCGAGCCGTGCGTCTGCAGACACGCGACGATGCCGATCGCCATGTCGCGCTCACCGGGGAGCGTGCGGATCGCTGCGGTCACGGTGCGCGCGGCAACGCGGGCCCACCGGCGCACCGCGGGGCGGGAGCGTACCCACACGCCCTCGCCCCGTGGTCCCCGCCTGGGGCCCCTCCCCATTTCAGCCGCTGGCTACGGCTTGAACACGAGGCTCAGCGGCATGCCGGAGTAAGAGTGCTCGATCTGCGCGTTGTCGAATACCCCGATGCCGAACGTGTAGGCGCGGGTGCGGTCGTCGAACTGCACATCCTTGTCGTCGCCGGTCACCAGTCGGCGGCGGATCTCCATCGTCCACACCTTCGCGACATTGTCGTGGACGCCGCGCCCGTCGATCTGCGCGCGATTTCCCGTCATCGGCGAGGTCAGCACGTTTGCTACCACCGTTCCCGCTGGCATCGCCGCGAGTTCGGCGTCCGTCATGCGCACGGTGTCCACCTCCGCGATGGCATAGAACGGGTTGTTGTGGCCCGTCAGCCGGCTCTTGAACGTCGGGCGGCCGCTGGTCGCGGGGTTCGTCCGGTACCCTTCCAAACCAGCATCGCCCGCACGGCCACCGCTCGGGGCGGTTGCATCGTTCACGGGGGCCCAGTAGCGCACGTGCTGGTCATCGACCTTCGACTGTTGGTTGTGCCGGACCAGCTTCCAGTGCCACATGTCGAGAATCTGGCCCTGAACGGTCAGGTACTTCTTCGCGGCCAGGTCCTGCCGCGCGTAGTTGTACGTCGTCCCCGGCTTGCCCCCCTTGCTCGGGTCGTGGCAGGCCGCCGCGCAGCCGGCGGTCTCGAACTCCGGCACGTGCGTCGCCGCCGCGTACGTGTTCCAGATAAGGGCCAGCTTGTCTTCGTACAGGAACTGCGGGGCCTCGGGATCGAAGCGCCCGCCGGCCGGCGCATTGGCCGCCATGTACGCATTCCACTCGGTTTCTGCCGCCGGCGTCGGCTTCGCCGCCTGCGCGAGCCACGTCCCATCGTCCCGCCTGATCCACGGCTGGCGCTTGAAGCTCGCCTGATTGTCGGTCCAGCGCAGGTAGATGTACAGGTAATGGTCGTCGTAGAGCGCGCGCATCGCGACCGCATCGGCCGCCGCCCACCCGCCACCGATCGGGATCACGATCGGTTGCGCCTGCGTCCAGAGCGCCTCGCCGAGGCCATCGATGGTGGGGGCGAAGTCGGTGCGGGTCGCGAAGAGGGTGTTTGCGCCGACGTTGGGCTGCAGCGCCGCCCATGCCGCGACGAGGGCGCTGTCGCCCTTGGTAAAGGCGGTGACGTTGCCACCGCCGTGCGCTGAGGAACGCGCCTTGACGAGCAGCGGGCTGGCGCCGGGGTTCAACGGATTCAGCAGCCCCGAGCCGACCAGGGCCGCCGAGTCCATCGCGACGGTAAAGGTGCGACCGGAACCGGCGGCATGGCAGCTTCCGCAGGCTCGCGTTAACGTGGCCTGCACAGCCGCGAAGGACGGCGTGTCGTCGCCCGGTGCCGGGTCGACGATGGCGTCCTTGTCCGCGGTACACGCTGCGAGGCCAAGGGCGGCCATCATGGCCGTCGTACGGAGTCTACTCATTGAAGGCATCGAGGGAGCCTCGAGTGAAATGGATGGATGGGCCAGTGCGGGTCATCAAAAG
Source organism: Gemmatimonadaceae bacterium (assembly GCA_013820975.1). Lineage (GTDB taxonomy): Bacteria > Gemmatimonadota > Gemmatimonadetes > Gemmatimonadales > Gemmatimonadaceae > JACDHQ01. Next base: position 7,202 of record JACDHQ010000044.1, on the reverse strand, counting down.
AGCACGGCGCCCTGGACCATCACGCCCCTGAACTCGCCGCCATGGCGCAGGTCCGTGGTGGGAAAGTCTTGATAGCGTTGCTGTACGTACTCGATCTTCCCGAGGATGTTGTTCGTGATGAACAGCCCCCCGCCGACCTGTACGCGGTTGACGCCCACCTCGCCCGTCGTGATCCCCGGATACGCCCCGCGGGCCTTGTTGTAGCGCGCCGCGCCGTAGGCGCGCTCGCCCCAGAGACGGTAAACGCCGTCGACGGCCCACTGGTCCCACGCCCGGTCGTTCTCCGTCGAGGCCCCGCCGGTCGCACGCTCGAGCGTGCCCATCACTTCGAGCCCGCCAAGCTTGAGGAACGGGTTGACCATGACTGCCTGGACGTTGCTGACGAACTTCGGGTTGATGTTGCCCGACCCGTTGTTGCCGGCGTTGTCCATTACGTCGAAGTAGTGCGTGCCTGCGCGGTCGCCGGTATACAGGGTGTTCTTGACGAAGGGGTTGTACAAGCCATTGCCGCCATCGGTGCGACGGAAGTGCTGGTCCCCGTAGTTGATCTCGAAGTGGCCGACCTTGAGCGTCAGATACTGCATGACCGCGTTCATGAGGGCCATGTCGAACGGGGACGCGTCCACCAGCAGATAGCCGTCCTTCACCCACGCCTCGTTGTGGTTGCGTGAGGAGAGGTAGGCCGTCATCGCCACACGGATGCCCTGCGCCATCTGCACGTTCAGGTACAGGTTGGCCATCGCTGTGTTGAACCCCGGGCCGATCGGCGTCAGGGTGTTGGCGTCCACGCCGTTCACGAGGTTCGGCTCGGCCCTGGTGGTATGCGACAGGTTCTGGAAGTCCTGCGCGAAGCCACCGCCGATCGCGAGCCGGAGCCCGGAAAACGGCGTGGTGTCACGCTTCGGTTCCTCGAATACGGCGAGGCCGGTGCGGTCGAGCGGGCGAATGTGCTGGATCCCACGGGCCCCGTGCGCGCCAGCGATCGCGGGGACAAATGTCAGGCAGAGGGCTGCACCAGGCAGCCACGCGAGTGTTGGACGACGGAGCATGAGTGGCGAGTCTCCATGGGGCTCGAGACGACGGAAAGGGTGTGCATGGGCATCGTATCGGGTCCCGGCACGGCAGGCAGTCAGCATATTCCCGCTTCAGTGGTTCCCAAACGCCTGACAGGGAATCCCTCACGGTGTCGCCGCCGCCCTCAGGTACCGGGCACCGCGTCGCGTTGCACGCGCACGACGCGCACGACGCGCACGCCGCGCACGCCGCGCAGCCGGACAGGCTGGATGAACAAGTGTGTCCGTCGCGCCAGAACTGCGCGCATCGCTGCCGGAGGTGCCGCCGTACGCGGCACGCGAGCGTGTCTTCCCTGCTGATCCGTCCAGCGCCGAACACCCCGGCTGCCATCATGGTGCGGACACGCGCAGCACGCGCACCGCGCATTCCTCCCCCGAGCGCCTGCTGGGGCTCATGCAGGGCGGGCAGCCCACATCGTCACGGTGCGACATCTGGCCACGCGTATCAGACGTCCGGACAATCGCGGTCTCCCGACGCAGGAGACTTCGGGGGCTGAGGTTAGGTCGTCACCTTCTGCTTCCCGAAACCGTGCATCGCTTTCGAGTCATGACTCTGCTGGGGTGTCGACCAGCGTCCATCGCCAGACGACGACAGCCGGAGTGACTCGAGGAATACGGAGATCATCGGCGTCGCGTCCCTCCCGCAGGTGGAATCGCTGTTCGTGCGCCGAAGGCCTCCAGGTGGGGACGACTGTAACAGACGGGGCCCTCGCCGACTTGCCGCGAGAGACCCGTCGCCTATCCGATTGCCGGATATGCACTTACAAGATATTACGATAGAGAGTGCAAGAAATTACTAGGCCGTGCAAACCGACACGCTGGCCACGCGTCGGCTGTCCACGGTCATGCGGACCTCGACCTCCCAGGTGGGAGGCGCGAGTGGCCGGCTGATGATGGCAGAAGGGCCCCGGTGGTGAGCCGGGGCCCTTCCCTTCCTACCTACCGCCTACACCGCGTTCATCATGTCGAAGATCGGCAGGTACATCGCGATCACCATGCCGCCGACCACCACGCCGAGGAACACGATCATCGCCGGCTCCATCGCCGCCAGCAGGTTGCTCACCGCCGCGTCGACCTCATCATCGTAGAAGTCCGCGATCTTCGTCAGCATCTCGTCCAGGCCGCCGGTCTGCTCACCAACGCTGATCATCGAGATCACCATCGGCGGGAACACCCCCGACTTCTTCAGCGGCTCGGCGATCGTCTCACCACCGGCGATCGACGACCGCGACTCCATGATCGCATCGTGGATCACCCGGTTGCCCGACGTCTTCGCCGTGATCTCGAGCCCCTCGAGGATGCTCACGCCCGAGCTGATCAGCGTGCCGAGCGTGCGCGTGAACCGGGACACCGACGACTTGCGGAGCACGTCGCCCAGGATCGGCATCTTCAGCGCCAGGGCGTCCACGTTGCGTTCCCCGCTCGGCGTCGCGTAGTAGCGCTTGAACGACCAGGACGAGACCACGCCCGCCACGATGATCGCCCACCAATAGGCCTGCAGGAATTCCGACATCGCGACGACGATCCGCGTCATCAGCGGCAGCGGCACCCCCACCTCGGCGAACATCCGCTGGAACGTCGGGATCACGAAGATCAGGAGCACGGTGATGGCCGTGCCGGCGACGCCCATGATGACGCCCGGGTAGATCATCGCGCCCTTCACCTTGCGGACGAGGGCGTCGTTCTTCTCGAGGAAGGTCGCGAGGCGCATCAGGATCGTGTCCAGAATACCGCCGGCCTCACCCGCCGCGACCATGTTCACGTACAGCTCGGTGAACGCGTTGGGGTGCTTGCGGAGGGCGTCGGCGACCGTGTGCCCCGACTCCACGTCGTACACGACGCCCTTGGTGACTTCCTGGAGGTGCGGGTTCTCGCTCTGCTTCGCGAGGATGTCGAGCGCCTGCACAAGCGGGAGGCCGGCGTTGATCATCGTCGAGAACTGCCGGGTGAAGATCACCATGTCGCGCATGCCGACCTTGCCGCCCTTCTTGCGCTTCTTCGCCTCCTCGAGCTTCACGACGGTCATCCGCTGGCGCTTGAGCTGCGCGATGACGTCGTCGCGGTTGGCGGCCTCGATCGACGCCGACTTCAGCTCGCCGTTGAGTGCGCGGGCCGTGTATGTGAACGTTGCCATGGGTCCTCGGAAGTGAACGGCTATCGGCTATCAGTTATCGGCGATCAGCAATTTCGGACTCCGGCCTTGCGGCCGCCGTGCATTTGATCACAACAGGGCAACGGCGCGCACCGCCACCGCCCAGGCGCCCCTACTTCTTGGCGCCACGCGCATCCTCCGACGTCCCGATCATCCGCTGGAACTCCGTCGCGTCATGCGTCACCCGCAGGCACTCCTCCAGCGTCACCTCGCGTCCCATGTACAGCTGGTAGAGCGCATCGTTCATCGTCTGCATGCCGTACTTCTTTCCTGACTGCATCATCGAGTAGATCTGGTGGATCTTGTCCTCGCGGATCAGCGCCCGGATCGCCGGCGTCACCACCAGGATCTCGGCGGCCATCACCCGGCCCGACCCACGGGCCCGGGGCAGCAGCGTCTGCGTGATGATCCCCTCGAGGCAGAAGGCGAGCTGTGCCCGCACCTGCGACTGCTGGTGCGCAGGGAACACGTCGATGATGCGGTTGATCGCCTCGGCCGCGGAGTTCGTGTGCAGCGTGGCGAAGGCAAGGTGGCCCGTCTCGGCGATGGTGAGCCCCGCCTGGATCGTCTCGTGGTCGCGCATTTCGCCGATCAGCACGATGTCCGGATCCTGCCGGAGCGCATACTTCAGCGCCGCCGAGAAGCTCTTGGTGTCGGTGCCGACCTCGCGCTGGTTGACGATGCACAGCTGGTGACGGTGGATGAACTCGATCGGGTCCTCGATCGTGATCATGTGCCCCTTCACCTCGCGATTGATCTTGTCGAGCATCGCGGCCAGCGTCGTGGACTTCCCCGAGCCCGTCGGGCCGGTCACGAGGATCAGCCCCCGCGGCCGGTCGGCGAGGTCCGAGATCACCTTCGGGAGGTTCAGCTCGTCGAAGGTCTTGATGTTGAACGGGATCTGCCGGATCACCATCGACACGCAGCCACGCTGCTTGAAGCAGTTGCCGCGGAAGCGCGCGAGGTTCTGGATGCCGAACGAGAAGTCCAGCTCGTCCTCCATCTCAAAGCGCTTCTTCTGGTTCTCCGTGAGCACCGAGTAGGCGATCTGCAGCGTGTCCTTGGGCTGCAGGACGTACTCGATCGAGGAGTTCAGGATGTCGCCGTCGACGCGCATCTTCGGCCGGTCGCCGGCGGTGATGTGCAGGTCGGAGGCGCCGCGCTCGATCACTTCCTCGAGCAGCGAGCGGAGGTTCAGCCCGGCGGGGGCGGTAATGGCAGGGGCAGTCATGGCAGAACTACGAGGAGGGATGAGGGACGAGGGGTGCGGGAACAGCAGTTCGGAATGAGGGACGAGGGGTGCGGGAACAGCAGTTCGGAATGAGGGGCGACGGATGAGGAGTCCGGGAACGACTGCGGATGTTCCCGCATCCGTCGTTCCTCGTCCCTCATCGCAGTCTCTAGGCACTCGTCTCACGCAGCACCTGCTCGAGCGTCGTGATTCCCTTCAGCACCTTCAGCCAACCGTCCATGCGGAGGGTCAGCATCCCTTCGTCGATCGCAAGGTCGCGCAGGTCGGCGGCGCTGAGGTTCTGGAGCAGGGCGCGGCGGATCTTCGCGGTCATCGGCATGACCTCGTAGAGCCCCTGGCGCCCCTTCAGCCCGAGCCCGGTGCACACGTCGCAGCCCGCGCCCTTGAAGAAGGTGATGTCCCCCACCTTCGTGTCGAGCGAGTAGCCCATGACTGCCTCCGCGGCCTCAGCGGAGGCGTTGGGCTTGCAGTCGTCGATCGCCCGCGCGGTGAAGCGCATCTCCCGCAGCGTCGTCTCGGCCGTCACCTTCATGCCGGCGAACTCCTCCTTCGTCGGCACGTACTCCACCTTGCACGAGCCGCAGATGCGGCGCGCGAGTCGCTGCGCCAGCACGAGGTTGAGCGCCGAGGCCACGTTGAACGGCTCGAGCCCCATGTCGAGGAGGCGCGTCACCGTCTCGGGCGCCGAGTTGGTGTGCAGCGTCGAGAGCACCATGTGGCCCGTGAGCGCGGCCTTGACCGCGATGCCGCCGGTCTCGAGGTCACGAATCTCGCCGACCATGATGATGTTCGGGTCCTGCCGCAGGAACGCCTTCAGCGCTGCGGCGAAGGTCATCCCGATCTCGTTCCGCACCTGGACCTGGTTGATCCCGTAGAGGTTGTACTCCACCGGGTCTTCCGCGGTCATGATGTTCGTATCGACCGTGTTGATCTGCGAGAGTGCCGAGTACAGGGTCGTTGTCTTGCCCGAGCCGGTCGGGCCGGTGACGAGCACCATGCCGTACGGGTTCGAGATCGCCTCCATCAGGTCCTGCTCCGCCTTGGGCTCGATGCCGAACTTCTGCAGGTCGAGTGTCAGGTTGTCCTTGTTCAGGATCCGAAGCACGATCTTCTCGCCGAAGAGCGTCGGCAGCGACGACACGCGGTAGTCGATGACCTTGCTGCCCATCTTGAGCTTGATGCGGCCGTCCTGCGGCACGCGGCGCTCGGCGATGTTGAGCGAGGCCATGATCTTGAAGCGTGAGATCAGCGCCGCCTTCATCTTCAGCGGCGGCTTCATCACCTCGTGCAGCGCGCCGTCGACGCGGTAGCGCACCCGGAGGTCGAACTCGAAGCACTCGAAGTGGATGTCCGACGCGCCGCGCTTCACGGCGTCGGTGAGGATGGCGTTGATCAGCTTCACGACCGGCGCATCTTCCATCTGCGCCTGCATTGCCGCGCCGGCGACGTCGTCCTCCTCCTGTTCCACGACCTCGACGTCCTGCTCCTCCTCGAGGTCCTGCATGAGCGACGCCATCTGCTGCTCGTCGTTCGTGCCGTAGTGCTTCTCGATCACCCCGCGCAGCGTGAACTCCCCCGCGATCACCGGGAAGATGTCGTAGCGCGTGATGAACTTGAGGTCGTCGAGGACGCCGAGGTTCGTCGGGTCGGCCATCGCGACGGTAAGCGTGCGCCCGTCCCGCTTGAGCGGCACGACGAGGTGCTTCACCGCCAGGTCGGCGGGGACGAGTTTCGCGATCTTCGGGTCGAGCTCGAAGCGCGACAGGTCCACCGCCGGCATCTTGTACTGCCGCGCCAGCATTTTCGTGAGCTCGGTCTCCTGGATGAAGCCGAGCTTGACGAGGTTGTAGCCGATGCGCGTCCCGTTCTGTTTCTGCTCCTGGAGCGCATGCCCCAACTGCTCCTTCGTGATGACCCCCTCGCGGATGAGGAGGTCACCGATGCGCTCACCAGCGGCTACAGGGGCGGCCATGTGCGTAGGCGTCGGGCGGGAGGGCGTCAGGCAGGGGCGGGGGGGCGGGGACCGCCGCTCGCCGAAGGAGAGGATAAGTATTCCTACGCCCCGCAGCCGTCAATAATTGGCTGCGCAGGAGCTCGCCTCGGCCAGGGGCTAGGGGGTGCCGCCGATCAACCCGACGACCCGCCCGGACAACCGCGCTCCGCCCCCGGAGCCGTTGGCACTGGAGGGACGCTGGGGGCCGGAAAAAGTCACGTGGGGGCCGAGCTTATTAATGAGTGTCGGGCCCACGCCTGAGACCGCGTCGAGGGCTGCGAGCGACCCGAAGGGACCGTTGGCGTTTCGGTCGGCGACGATCCGGGCGGCCAGCGTGGGCCCGATGCCCGGCAGTGCGACGAGTTCTTCCATCGTCGCCCGGTCGACGTCGATGGGGGTGGCCAGCGGTCGGCGGTTGGCTGCGGATCGGGTTTTGGCCGACAGGGCCTTTTTCCCCGCAGCCGCCTCACCTCCCGTGGGGGACTGCTTCCGCTTGGCCTTCGAGCCCTTTTTGGCCGTGCTCCCGCTCCGCTCGGCCCGAGCCGCCGCCGCTGCACCCTCGGCCGCCGCGATCTGCGCCGACAGCCCCTCCCGTTCGGCAGCCGTCGCCTCAGCCGCCGTGCCGCCGCCGAACATCCGGACCGCCCCCCCCATCAGCGCCACGGCGCCAAGGAAGACGAGGGCCTTCTGCTCTGCTGGAGTCGGCATCGCGGAAGATGCACGGCGCGGGTC
>JACDHQ010000456.1 GCA_013820975.1 Gemmatimonadaceae bacterium | reverse complement strand
GTGAACAACGATGCGGCGGCCGCGGCGGTCCCCGAGCTGCTGCAGCGGCTCGACGACGCTGGGGTCAGTGTCCCGATCGTCGGCGACTTCCACTACAACGGCCACCTCCTGCTCGCAAAGTTTCCGGCGACGGCCCGCGCGCTGGCGAAGTACCGCATCAACCCCGGCAACGTCGGCGGCAAGCGCCGCGACGAGAACTTCCGCACGATCGTGCAGCTCGCCGTCGACAACGGCAAGCCGGTGCGCATCGGCGTCAACTGGGGCTCGCTCGACCAGGACCTGCTCACCGAGATGATGGACGCCAACGCAGTCGCGGCCGAACCGGCGGCGGCGCGCGACGTCTACCTCGAGGCGATGCTCGCCAGCGCGCTTCGCTCCGCCGAGCTCGCGGAGTCGGTCGGCCTGCCGCACGACCGCATCCTCATCTCGGCAAAGGTGTCGCAGGTGCAGGATCTCGTGGATGTGTACCGCCGCCTCGCGTCGCGCTGCGACTATCCGCTGCACCTCGGGCTCACCGAGGCGGGACTCGGCACCAAGGGAGTCGTGGCGTCGACCGCGGGGCTCTCGATCCTGCTCGCCGAAGGAATCGGCGACACCATCCGCGTGTCGCTCACGCCGAAGCCAGGCGGCGACCGCGCGGAGGAAGTCTACGTGGCGCAGCAGGTGCTGCAGTCGCTCGGCCTGCGCAGCTTCGCGCCGCAGGTGACGTCATGCCCCGGATGCGGCCGCACGACCTCGACGTTCTTTCAGAAGATGGCCGAGGACATCCAGGAGTACATCCGCGAGCAGATGCCGGTGTGGCGCACGCGGCACCCCGGCGTGGAGACGATGCACGTCGCGGTGATGGGGTGCATCGTGAATGGGCCCGGCGAGTCGAAGCATGCGAACATCGGCATCTCGCTGCCAGGGACGTTCGAGGATCCCAAGGCGCCGGTGTACGTCGATGGCAAGCTGCACACGACGCTCAAGGGCGATGCGATCGTGCCGGAGTTTCTCGCGATACTCGAGCGTTATGTGAAGGGGAGGTACGGAGTGCGGGAGGAAGTGGGAGTGTCGCTGGCCTGACTACGCACACAGCGATTACGGTAGGTGGACTACATAGTGACCATGCCTTCGTGGGGCTGGCATGCCAATCGTGTGTCCGCAATCCAACGACGGCAGTCGCAGTGACAGCAGTCTCAAACGGCAGCCGGCTTCTCCGCCTCAACTTCAAGATCCTCGACTGCCGCCCGCAGCTCTCCCATGATGGGCGCATCGAACCCGCGCGCTGCCAGCCGGTCATGAACCGCGCGATACCACCGCAGCGTCCCTTCGCGGCCAACGGCAAAGCGGTCCCACACGGTCTCCGGCTCGAGGGTGCGGCGCAGGTCGGCGACGATGCTGCGGATGTTGTGGATCTTGTCCGCCGCGCACACCCACGCCGCGCGGTCGCTCGCCTTCGCGAGGCGCTCGAGGAAGTCCTCCTTCCGATCCTCGCTGCTGAACTCCACGCCGTCGTCGTCCTTGGAGCGATGCGTGACCGCGAGCACATCGTCGAGCACGTCGCGGCCGAACTTGTCGGCGATGCGCTGCACGAGATCCTCGCGCGTGTACGCCTCGCGGATGCAGTCCTCGACGACGTCATGCAGGATGCCCGCGACGACGGTGCCCTCGTCCTGGCCGTAGCGCGTGAGGATGATCGCCACGTTCGCCGGATGCGTGAGGTAGGGAAGGCGCGTCCCCTTTCGCACCTGACGGTCGTGGTGCTTCGCCGCGAAGGCGAGGGCGTGGTTGATCGGGTCGGAGTATCCGGTCATGCGGTCCTGGCTTCGGCTGGAGGGCGCACTGCACTGAAGAATCGGGTGACCATGCGCTCCAGCGCAATGCGGTCGGTCTCGTCGAAGGTGCCCAGCTCGTCCGAATCGAGGTCGAGCACGGCCAGCAGCGAGCCGTCGGCGCCCGTGACGGGGACGACGATCTCGGAACGCGCACGGCCGTCGCAGGCGATGTGCCCCGGGAAGGCCTCCACATCGGGAACCACCACCGTCCGGCGCTCGGCGGCCGCCGTGCCACACACACCGCGGCCAAACGCGATGGCGAGGCAGCCAAGGCTTCCCTGATAGGGACCTACCCGCAGGAGCGCGCCGGGTTCGACGACACGGTAGAATCCGGTCCACAGGTGCCCGAAGCCGTGGTGCAGCAGGCAGCTGATCGTGGCCATTACGGCGATTTCGTCGTGGATCCCCTCGAGCACGCCGTCGAGCTGTGTCTCGATGAGCGCATACGCCTCCTCCTTTGGGAGGTGCCTGACGTCGAGTGTCACTTCAGCCATGCGGATCGCTACCTGAGGATCTGTTGCGCGAAGAGGTAGTCCAGCCATGCGAGCGCCATCCCTTGAAGGACCACACCCGCACCGGCGCCGGCAAGCCCCGGGCGGCGCACCACGCCGAACCAGCCCACGAGAATCAGCGTCACGCCCACCGCGACATACCCGATGTCGAGGCCGATGTTCAACCACACGAACCGGTCGAGGCTCACCGCCGCGGCATGGTCACGCAGTGCCAGTCGCTTCCACCCGACGAACGCGAGCGCGAGGATGACCGCGCCCCAGGCCGCCGTCTGGATGGCGAAGTGGCGCAGCATCGGCGACTCGATGCGCCGCCAGACGAGAAAGGCGACCATGCCACCGCCCAGGACGATGCTTGCCTCGCTCCAGATGAACAGGCGCAGGAGATGGTGCTGCTCGGCAAGCAGGAGATTGTCGGCCCACATGCCGGAAGATATCAGGACGATGAGCGGACAGCGATGAGGGATGAGGGCACAGCGATGAGGGATGAGGGGACAGCGATGAGGGATGAGGGCACAGCGATGAGGGATGAGGGCACAGCGATGAGGGATGAGGGCACAGCGATGAGGGATGAGGGGTGCGGGAAGAGCGCCGTCGTCCCCGCACCCCCTTATCCGTCATCCCTCATCGTCCTTCCCGCACCCCTCATCCC
>JACDHQ010000043.1 GCA_013820975.1 Gemmatimonadaceae bacterium | reverse complement strand
GTGGTTCGCAGGGTGGTTCGCAGGGTGGTTCGCAGGGCGGTTCCGAAGGTGCTCGCACCGATCGCGGCAACCGAGATGACGAGGGGATCGGTAGCTCGGCGACCCGCAAGGCATCGCCCGGCTCGCATGATTCGCTCGACGGCAGCGGCGGCCGGTCGTCCAACCGCGACGGCTGACAGCGCGGGCCGTCCGGTGCGCCGGGCGGATCACCGAATGCAGTGCAGAGAGGGCGCCCACCGGGCGCCCTCTCGTCATGGGTGACTAGCTTGCGGCGCGATGCCTGCCCTCAGCGACTTCCTCCCTGCACTGCCCTGGGTCGCCTTGCCCATGATCGGTGCGTGGCAGGCCCGCAGGCAGCGCTCGCTCGACGACGTCGTGCCCCTCCCGGCGGGTCATCCCAGGACCAGCATCATCATCCCCGCGCGGAACGAGGCACACAACATCGGGCGCTGCGTTCGGACGGTGCTTGCGACGGAGTACCCTGACCTCGAGGTGATCGTCGTGGACGATCACTCGACGGACGAAACCGCCGTACGCGCACGTGAAGCTGCCGATGGCGACTCGCGCCTGAGGGTGATCATGAACGACGCGCTCCCCGATGGCTGGTTCGGAAAGCAGTGGGCCTGCACGACCGGCGCCCGCCACGCGACCGGCGAGCTGCTGCTCTTCGCCGACGCCGATACCGCGCATGCGCCCGACCTTTTGCCCCGCCTCGTCGCCGCGCAACAGGCGATGGACGCCGACCTCCTCTCGGTGGCGGGGCGGCAGGAGCTGGGGAGCTTCTGGGAGCGTCTCGTGCAACCGCAGATCTTCTCGCTGTTCTTCCTGCGTTTTGGCGGCACCGAGGGGGTGAACAACGCGCGGCGTCCCTCCGACGTGATCGCGAACGGCCAGTGCCTGATGGTGCGCCGCAGCGCGTACGACGCGATCGGGGGCCATGCGGCGGTGCGGCACACCGTGGTGGACGACCTCATGCTCGCGCAGGTGATGCACGCCGCAGGGCATCGCGTGCGGCTGGTGCTCGGCACCCAACAGCTCAGCACCCGCATGTACACGTCGCTGAAGGAGCTCGTGGCCGGCTGGGGGAAGAATGTCTACGCCGGCGGCATCGACGCGATGCCGTTCGGTGCGCTCGGCCGGGTGCTCTTCCCCCTGCTCTTCCTTGGTACACCCTTGCTCGTCATCGCGCCGCTGGTGGTACTCGTGCTGGGGCTCCTCGGCTCGGCGCTGGGGTCGCTCGTTCCTGCTGCCGCGCTCGCGACAGGCGCGCAGCTGGTGTGGATGGTTGCGGTGTACCGCCGCATGGGTGAACCGGTTGGCTATGCCCTGCTCTTCCCGCTCGGCGCAGTGGTGCTCGGCTACATCTTCGTCACGGCGATGCTGCGCGGCCGGCGGGTCGCGTGGAAGGGGCGGAGCTACGTGTCGGGGGTCAGCCGCAGACTGTAGCAGAACGCGTCTCGCGCAGTTCGGGAGTCGCGTGCAGCGATCTGATGCTGGCCGCTGCGGCCACCCGCCTGATCGTGGCGTGTGCTCACTCATCGTGCCGCCGCGATCCTGCTCGCTTCGTGCGCCGACCTGGCGACGCTGCGTACACTCCTTGGCCACCTCGGGCTCAGCGGCGAGCCCCTTACGGTCGAGACCGGCCTCCGTTCGTCGCTCGGCATCGAGGAACAGGTCGCTGCCGCCGAGCTCATTGCGGGAAAGGGGGCACTGCGCGCCTGCTCGATAGAGGTGCGGGACGACGTGCCGGCGGCGACGGTCGCCTCGACACTCGCGCGGCACCTCGCCCGCCGCTCACCGCATGCACTGTGGATCGTCACGGCTGCGCAACGGCAGCCGGCAACGGTGCTCATCGCCGTCCCCGGCGTCGGATCCGACATGGTGTCGACGCTGGTGGCGGGCCGCGAGAGTGTCGTGGACGCCGATGCCGAGGCGCTCTGCCTCCTCGCAGCGACGCCATCCGGCACGGGGCTCGACCTCGCCATCCATTCGCGATGGGCGGAGCTGCTCGGCCGGGAGGCGCTCAATCGCCGCTTCTACCGGACCCTCGAACGTCAGGTGCATGCGCTCGCGTCGGAGGCGCGGGGGGGCCGGGCCACCGATCGATCGGAGGTCGCCTTGCTCTGCAGCTCGCGGCTGCTCTTTCTCGCTTTTCTCCAGGCAAAGGGGTGGCTCGACAACGACCGCGCATTCCTGCAGCGCGTCTATGACGATTGTGTCGTTGGCCGGGGAGGTGTGCATCGGCGCGTCCTCCGTCCGCTCTTCTTCGGCACGCTCAATACACCCGTCCGCGATCGCGCGCCGACGGCGCGGGCGTTCGGTCGGGTGCCATTCCTCAATGGGGGCCTCTTCGCTCCCGTTCGAGTGGAGCGCGGAACGAATGCCCCGGAACTTGGCGACGCCACGATCGGGACATTCCTCCGTGACGTCCTGGGCGCATACCGATTCACCGCCAGCGAGCGCCATTCGACGGTCGCCGGTGCGGCCGTGGACCCCGAGATGCTGGGCCGGGCCTTCGAATCGCTGATGGCAAGCCATGAACGGCGCGCATCGGGAACGTTCTACACGCCGTCCACGTTCGTGGCGCGCGTTGCGGATGAGGGGTTGCTGCGCGCCGCGGGTTCGCTGCTTCCCCCTGGATCCACGGCGGTTGTGGAAGCGCTGCGAACCGGCCTGGGGGTGCCGGGCGCGCTGCAGCCGGTTGCTCGCGATGCACTCTCCCGCCTGACGGTACTTGACCCCGCCTGTGGATCCGGCGCTTTCCTCGTGCATGCGCTCGAGCGGCTTGCCGGGTGGCACCGCCTGGCCGGCGACGTCCGCCCTGCCGATGCGATCCGCCGTGACCTGCTGGCGAACTCCATCTTCGGGATCGACCGTGACCCGACGGCGGTCTGGCTGTGCGAGCTGCGGCTGTGGCTCGCCGTCGCCGTGGAATGTGACGAGACTGATCCGGCGCGCGTGCTGCCGCTGCCGAACCTCGATCGCAACATTCGCGTGGGCGACGCGCTGGCGCCGCTCCATCGCGACGCGATGCCCGGGGTGTCCGCCGCACCCACACGCGAGGCCGAGCGCTTCGCTGCGCTGCGGATGCGATACGCACGTGCCTCTGGCATGCGAAAGCAGCGCGCCGCCACTGCGCTGGACACCGCCGAGCGTGTCCTCGCGATCACGTCGATCGACCGGGAGCTCGACCATGTGCAGGCGCGCCGGCGCGACGTGCTGGCGGCACGGCGGAGCCGCGACCTGTTCGGGCGCCGCAGCACCGACTCGGCACTCGATCGCGACGCCGCATCGCTGCGCGACCGTGCTGCCGTGCTGCGGCGTGACCGCCGGCGCCTGCTCGACGGCGGCGCGCTCCCATTCAGGTATGATGCGCACTTCGCGGATGTGCTTGCGGCCGGCGGATTCGGGGCGGTGATCGGCAACCCGCCCTGGGTGCGGCTCCACCGGATCCCGGCTGCCGACCGTGCGGCGCTGCGCGATCGCTTCACGTCGTTGCGAGCTGCCGCCTGGACGGCGGGAGCAACCGCGGGCGGGGCGGGCGCCGGGTTCGCCGGCCAGGCGGACCTTGCCGCGCTGTTCGTCGAACGCGCGATCCGCCTGCTCCGCCCCCGCGGGATGCTTGCGCTGCTCGTTCCGGCGAAGCTGTGGACGGCGCTCGCTGGCGGCGGGATTCGTCAGCTGCTGGCAAGCGACACCCGCATCCACGCCGTCGAGGACTGCACCGACGCGCCCGACCTGTTCGATGCGGTGACGTACCCCTCGATCATCGTCGCCGAGCGGATGCCGATGCCGTCACGCAGCGGGCGCAGGGCAACCGGGTACACGAGCGTCGCGGTGCATCGAGGCGCCAACGTGGCGCAATGGCGGGCGCCGACGTCACGACTGGCGTTCGACGACTCTCCCGGCAGCCCCTGGTTGCTCGTCCCTCCGGCGGTCCGGGCGGCCTTCGACCGCGTTCGTGCAATGGGCAGCCCGATGTCCACGGCGGGCTTCAGCCGCCCGATCATGGGGGTGAAGTGTGGACTCAACGAGGCGTTCATCGTGCGGCCTGGATCGTCCCCCGGGCAGCACGGTAGACCCCCCGGAGTGTCATCGATTCAGGATGGCAAAGGTCGCGAAGGGTGCGTCGAGGCATCGCTGCTGCGCCCGGTGATCCGCGGGGAGCACGTTCGCCCGTGGCGGATTGCGGCGGCGGACGAGCAGATCGTCTGGACCCACGACTGCGGTGGCCCACTGAGGACGCTTCCCGAGCATGCGTCCAGGTGGCTCTCGCCGCACCGCAGCCGACTCTCGGCTCGTAGCGACGTGCGTGGGCGCGGCCCGTGGTGGTCGCTGCACCGCACCGAAGGCGCGGACGCCCGACGGGCGAGAGTCGTCTGGGCGGACATGACACGGAGCCCGCGCGCCGCTTGGCTCGCCCCGGGTGACCCCTCCATCCCGATCAATACCTGCTATGTGCTGCAGAGCCCCACGCTGCTCGACGCGCAGGCCTTTACCGCGCTGTTCAACTCGCCACTCGCCGCCGCGTGGCTGCGATGCCTCGCTGAGCCGGCGCGCGGCGGGTATCGCCGCATGTTCGCGTGGACGGCGGCGCTCTTTCCCGTTCCTGCCGACTGGGGACGTGCACGCGAGATCCTCGCGCCGCTTGCGGTGCGCGCCCAGGCGGCCCACGATGCTGCAGACGCGCCGTCCCCGGCCGACGTGCTCGAGGCCACCCTCGATGCCTACGGCCTCACGCGGCGACGTGTCGCACCGCTCTTCGAATGGAATCCCGACTCGTCCTGGTGACGCCGGAGGAGGCGCGGGCCGCGATCGCAGCCCATCTGCTGCCGACTGATGTCGATGCCCGCCTCGGCGACATCATCCTCGCCGAGCATCAGGTGGCCGCTGCGCGCCGGGTTGCTTCGATGCTGACGAACTACGGCGGCGCGCTCCTCGCGGACGATGTCGGCCTCGGAAAGACCTTCGTCGCGCTTGCGGTCGCACGCGCATACGAACGCGTGCTGGTGATCGCGCCTGCGGGGCTCATGGCGATGTGGCGCGGCGCGATCGGCCGGGCGCAGATGGAGGCCGACATGATGAGCTACGAGGCCCTGAGCCGCGGCCCGCCGGTCACACGATCGACAGGGCAGCTCCTGCAGCAGCCGTCGCGCCGGCGTGTGGCGCAGCCGATCGCCAGGCCGGTGGGGCAGCCGGCGATGCCGCCAGCGATCGTGATACTCGACGAGGCACATCACGCGCGCTCCGTCACGGCGCGCCGGTATCCCCGCATCGCCGCCCTGACCGGCAGCGCCCATACGCTGCTCCTGACGGCGACACCGGTACCCAACCGGCTCGACGAGCTGCGCTCCCTCGTCGCACTCTTCCTCGGCGCGCGCGCTTCCACGATGTCCGACGCCGAGCTTGCGCCGCTCATCGTCCGCCGCACTGCTGCTACGGTGCCGGGCGCGATACTGCCCGCGGTGGCCGAGCCACGCTGGATCGAGGTCGCCGACGATTCGGCATGCCTCGGCGCGCTCCAGCGCCTGCCGCCCGCAGTGCCCCCGGCCGACGGCGGCGACGGCGGTGCGCTCCTGCTCCTCGGCCTCGTCAGGCAGTGGTCCTCCAGCCGCGCTGCCCTGACGGCGGCGCTGAAGCGGCGGCTCGCTACCTCGCTGGCGATCGGCGATTCGCTCGCGGCCGGTCACATGCCGACCGCCGCCGAGCTGCGCGCGTGGCACGTGGCTGATGAGTCGATGCAGCTTGCCTTTCCGGAGCTCGTGGCCACACCGCTGTCCGCATGCGCGAACGCCACTGTGCTCGCGAGTTCCATTCGCGAGCACCGTGATGCAATCGAGCGGCTCCTGGCGACGCTCGCGCACACTCCGTGTCCCGACGCCGATCGCGCCGACGCCCTCCGCCGGCTTCGCTCCGTGCACCGCGGAGAGCGAATCGTCTGCTTCAGTGAGTACTCGGCGACGGTCGATGCCTATTGGCGCCACCTGCGCGCGCTCCCCGGCGTCGCCCGCCTCTCCGCCGGCGGAGGTGAGGTTGCGTCAGGCCGGATGGCGAGAGCGGACGTGCTGGATCGCTTCGCTCCCGACGGGCAGCGGGTGACGAGGTCCAGGCGCATCGAGGAAATTACGATGCTGGTCACCACGGACCTGCTCGCCGAGGGGGTGGACCTGCGGGACGCCACCGTCGTGGTGCACCTCGACCTTCCGTGGAGCCCGTCGCGAATGGAGCAGCGCGTGGGCCGCGCACGCCGGCTGGGATCGGCGGCCCGCGTGATCACCGTGTACGCGATGCGCCCTCCTGCCCCGGCCGAGTCGGTGCTGTCGCTCGAGCGCCGACTGCGGCACAAGATCGAGATCGCATCGAGCGCAGTCGGGCGCAGCGCATCGGTGCTTCCTCCGTTGGCCGGCGCGACTCGCGCGCACGCGCACGAGGAGCACGCCTCGCCGGAACGTGGATTCGTGATGCCGTCGCTTTCACGGTCGGAACGACGTTCGTCGGTCGTTGATCGTATCGCGCGTTGGCGGGGGTGCAGAGAACTCGGCGATGGGCGAGGAGACCCGACTGATGCAAGTGCGATCGAACGCGGTGTTCCTGCCATCAATGATGGGCTGCCGTCGCAGCAGGTGCCCGCCACGATGGTCGAGGCGCCAGTTGCTGGATGGCTCGCTGTGGCCACCATCAACCAGCAGGATGCATTGATCGCCTCAGTCGGCGACCGCGTCGGCAGCGATCCCTCGCTGCTCGCGCAGGCGTGCAGCTACGCGGAGGGCGACAGCGTTCCCTGTGGGATCCGGGGTCATGCAGCGATCCAGGCCGCCGCATGCGACGCACTCCGACATGCAGCCGCGTGTGGCGCAGCAGCCATGATCGACCCGGTGGGATCCGCACTCTCGGACGATCTCCGGCTGCCCCCGAAACGCGGTGCTGCGGCATCCGTGCTCGCACGTGTCCATCGCACGCTGTCACTTGCGGCGGCGCACGACCGTCCGCGAATGGCAGCACTCGCCGAATCGGCGCGGCGCGTGGTGAGCGGGCGACTGACGGCAGGGATGGAGCACCGGCTTCACGACCTGATGCGCACCATCCCCGATGATCACACATGGCTGGCAGCCGTCGCGGCGCTCGACCCTGGTCCCCCCCACGCGACGCCCGGCTACCAGCTCCGCGCGATCATCGCATTCGGCCCTGGTCTTCCTTGTCGAGCGCCAGCGACGCCGAGTTGACGCAGTAGCGCATGCCGGTCGGTTGCGGTCCGTCGGGGAAGAGATGCCCGAGATGCGCACCGCAGCGCGCGCACGTGACTTCCACCCGCCGCATGCCGTGGTTCGTGTCCTCGTGCTCCTCGACCTTCGCCGGATCGAGCGCCTCGTAGAAGCTCGGCCAGCCGGAGCGTGAGTCGTACTTCGCGTCGGATGAGAAGAGTGGCTCGCCACACGCGACGCACTTGTAGGTGCCGCTCGCATGCTCGTCCACGTACTCGCCCGTGAACGGCGCCTCCGTCCCCTTTTGCCGAACGATCCGATACTGCTCGGGGGTCAGAATCCGGGCCCACTCCGCGTCGGACTTGTCGATCCTGTCGGCCATCGCTGCTCCTCGTGGGGTGCCTGGCTCCATGGTGAATGCAGGCACCGGGCCCGGGTGCTGGCCGGCGGGGGGCGCCGCATGCCAGATTCCATTATATGCGACCTCAGGCAATCCTCTTCGACCTCGACGGCACCCTCATCGACTCCGTGGACCTCATCGTCCAGTCGGCGCGTCACGCGTTCACCACCTGCGACGAGCCGGTGCCTCCCGACGCCGATTGGCTTGCCGACCTCGGCATGCCTCTCACCGCGATGTTCGGTCGGTTCGGGGCCTCGGGCGAGCGCCTCGAGCGGCTGATCGCCGGCTACCGCGAGTTCCAGCATGCGAACCACGACCGGCTGGTGCAGCCCTATGAGGCGGTGGATACCACGCTGGCGCGACTGCACGCCGAGGGGTTCGCGCTCGGCATCGTCACCAGCAAGGCCGAGCCGATGGCCTGGCGCGGGCTCGAACTGCTCGGACTGGCTGGGCGGTTCGATACCATCGTCGGACTCGAGTCGTGCACCAACCACAAGCCACACCCCGAACCCGTCGAGACTGCGCTCGCCCGGCTGGGGATGGCGCCCACGGAGGCGGTCTTCGTCGGCGACTCGCCGCACGACATGAATTCGGGCCGGGCGGCGGGCGTGACCACCGCTGCAGCGCTCTGGGGACCGTTCTCGCGTGACCAGATCGCCTCGTCCAGGCCGGACTGGTGGCTCGATCGGATCACCGATCTCCTTCCCAGGCTTGGACTTACGGCGCAGGTCGCCTGACGGTCCGCCGGGCGGGAATCTCCCCACCGCCTGCCCCGTAGGGCAAATGTGATCATCGTTCAAACCTTTCGGGAGGTCGTGCCGTCTCATCCGTTGCACGAGACGCCCACGACGACATGGCAGTGTCCCTCATAGAAGCCACGACCGCCCCTACACCCTCCGACTGGTCCGATCCGGACGTGGCAGCTGCCGCGTCGGGTGATCGGGATGCCTTCGAGCGGTTGTACCGGCGGAACGTCAACCGGGTCTACTCGCTATGCGTGCGCATGTGCGGTGACCGGATGAGGGCCGAGGAGCTGACGCAGGACGTGTTCGTGCGGGCGTGGGAGAAGCTCGCGCTGTTCAAGGGGGAGAGTCTCTTCAGCACCTGGTTGCACCGGCTCGCGGTGAACGTGGTACTGAATGCCCGGAAGACGGACGGACGGCACGACGCACGGATCGAGGACGACGACGATGGGGAGGCCGCCGGGCGGCTGACGGCGATGCCACACGCGCCGGGTGATCGAATGGATCTCGATGCAGCGATCGCGCAGCTGCCGCCAGGAGCGAGGCGGGTGTTCACGCTCCACGATGTCGAAGGGTACAAGCACGAAGAGATCGCCGAGCAGCTCGGCGTGACGACCGGGGCAACGAAGGCCCAGCTCCACCGGGCACGGATGCTCCTGCGGGAGGCACTGACACGATGACGATGACGCCATTCACCTGCGACGACTTCAGCGAACAGCTCGCGGCCTACCTCGAACGCGACGCGTCCCCGGACGTGTACGCGGCGATGGAGTCGCATGCCGCGGCGTGCAGCGCATGCGCTGCGCTGCTGCAGGAGATCGCGGCGATCACGAGCGAAGCCGGTGCGCTTCCGGAGCTCGTGCCGTCGCGTGAGCTCTGGAGCGGCATCGCCGGGCGGATCGATGCCCCGGTGGTTCCGATCACGCATGCGACCGGGCGTCGCACCGTTGGTGCTGTGCCGGCTCGCACCGCGCGCCGCTGGTGGTCGCATCCCGCGGTCGCGGCTGCCGCGCTCGTCGCCATCACCGCTGGCGTCACGCACTACATCACGAAGCAGTCCATCGAACAGCCTGTCGCGGCGCCGGGCGTGGCGGAAGCGCCGACG
>JACDHQ010000455.1 GCA_013820975.1 Gemmatimonadaceae bacterium | reverse complement strand
CCTTCACGGATGGCCGCCGGGTTCTCACGCAGCGTTCGAATGTCGTGCACGATCAGTCCTTCGGCACACCGGGCAACAGCGACCGGAAGTCGCAGTTCGGATCGACGGTGGAGCGGAAGAAGACGCGGGTGGGGCCGGTGCGGACGCTGTCCACCACCAGCTTGCCGTAGATCGAGGTGCCCAGGAATGCCACCGGGCATGCGAACGGGTCGAACGCCTGGACGGCCACGACCTGCCCGGGGGTGATGACGAGGAGCGAATCATACTTGTATCCGCTGGCCGGGGCCCGCGTGAGGGCGTCGAACGTGCCCGGCACGACCTGCAGCCCGACGCGATGCGGGCGCACCATCGCGTTGCCGACACGGCTGTTCGGGATGAGCGTCACGCTCCCCGTGCCTTGGGCGTCGACGGCAAAGTCGAAGCTGAACGTTGGCCCGGCCGTCACTGCCGGCACTCCGTTCACCGATGCGAACAGCGAGATCGCCGTTGGTGCGCCGCTCGGCGCGTCATTGATGCTGAACACGGCGAAGGTGTCAGTCACGATGGCAAACTGCGCCTCGATCGCGTTGGGGTCGCTGCAGGCGGTGAATGCGGCGGTCAACGCGGCCGCGGCGAGAAGGGGGCGGAAAGTCGCCGGCATGCGGCCAGTGCTCCAGGAGATAAGTTGGGTACGATTACGAAGTCTACCGCTCGGTCCGGGAGACTTCAAGCGATTGCCACAGCTTGACTTCGACCCTCTCGCCGTTAACGTTCCGACGACCTTTCCCCAGGGATGCCGATGCCAAGTATTCGCGACCTCGTCGAGGCCATCCGCACCCGTGACGGGGTGGACGCCGCCGTGATCCTCGGCCGGGACGGCCTGCTCATCGACAGCCACGTCGCACCGGGCGTCGACGCCGAGGCGATTGCCGCGCGGATTCCCTCCATCGTCACGCCTGCCGACGACCTCGGCCAGGCCCTCGATCGCGGAGCGCTGACGACCTCGGTGCTCGAGTTCGAGCGTGGGTTTGCCATCATCTCGGTGATGTCAGCAGAGGCGATCCTGCTCGTCCTGGTGCAGCGGGATGCCGACCTGGGACAGCTGCTGCACGAGCTCCGCCGGCATCGCGGAAGCATCGCGGCCCTCGTCTGACCCGGTGGCAGAATCAGCGATGGCCACCTGCCACGTGCTCGTGGCGGACGACGAGCCACACATCGGGCGAATCATCAAGATGAAGCTGGAACAGGGCCCGTTCAGGGTCACGCTGGCCTATGATGGCCGCGAAGCCCTGTCGGTCCTCGAGCGGGATGCCGACATCGGCCTGGCGGTACTCGATGTCATGATGCCTCACCTGAGCGGACTCGACGTCCTCGCCGCGATCCGCGGCGACGATCGGTGGCGCAACCTCCCCTGCATCATCCTCACGGCCGCCGGCCAGGACCAGCAGTTCGAGCGGGCACGTGAGTTGGGGGTCAATGAGTTCCTGACGAAACCGTTCAGCCCGAAGAAGCTGTATGCGCGCGCCGCCGAGCTGGCGGGCATCAGCAGCGACGAGAGCGAGGCCAGCTCCGCGTGAGCCAGTGGGTGGTGGTTCTCGCCGGGGGCGTGGGGTCGCGCTTCTGGCCTGTGAGCACGCCTGCGCAACCGAAGCAGCTGCTGCCGCTCGTGACCGACGCCCCCCTGCTGAAGGATGCGCTGGACCGGCTCGCGCCGATGGTCCCTGCCGCGCGGACGCTCGTCCTGACGAATGCCGCCCTCGTCCCCGCCGTGCGGGAGCTGGCGCCGCAACTGCCTGCGGAGAACGTCATTGCGGAGCCTCGTCCCGCCGGGACGGCGGCTGCGCTGGCATGGGCTGCCCATGAGATCGTGCGCCGCGACGGGCGCGACGCGGTAATGATCTCGGTGCACGCCGACTGGGCGGTCGGCGACCCGGAGGAATTCCGCGCGACACTCTCCCGCGCCGCCGATGCCGCGGTGGGCTTCTCGAGCCTGGTGACCGTCGGCATCGTGCCGACCCGTGCCGACACTGGGTTCGGCTACATCGAGCCAGGCGCGCCGGTGGACGCCAGCACGCGCCGGGTTGCCCGGTTCGTCGAAAAGCCGAGTCGTGCCCGAGCCGAGCAGATGTGGCAGCGCGGCTTCCTCTGGAATTCCGGCATCTTCGTCTGGCGTGCGGGAGACTTCCTCGACGAGGTCCGGGCGCTGACGCCGGAGGTGAGCGTCGCGCTGGCTGCCGTGGAAGCGGGATCGAGCTCTCTCGAGGGATTCTTTGGGGGCGTTCAGACGCCGGTATCGGTGGACGTCGGGGTGCTCGAGCGAAGTGGACGGGTCCTCGTCGTCCCCGGCGACTTCGGGTGGGACGACATTGGCACGTGGGGCGCCCTGCGGCGGGTTCGCGCCGCGGACCCGGCTGGCAATGCGATGAGCGGCAGGGTCCATGCGCTCGAGGCGGGCGGCAACGTGGTGCATGCCGATGCAGGCACCGTGGTATTGTACGGGGTCCACGACCTGGTCGTCGTCGTGCGGGACGGCCTGGTGCTCGTGACCACCGTCGATCGGTCCGCCGACCTGAAGACGCTCCTCGACAGCCTCCCGCCCGAACTCCGCGACCGGTGACGTCCCTCTACTGCTACGACGACGCGCAGGCCCGACGCTTCGAGCCGTTTGCACTGACGCGACCGGTGAGCGAGCTGCGCATGGGAGCTCGGCTGATCAGGGAGCGGTGGGAGCTGGCTACCGGGCGGGAGGCGCGGGGCTTCGCCGGCGCCGCGCACCTCGATGACTTCGAGGAATCCGGGGCGCCCGGCGCGGTGCTCGATGCGATTCCCGCCGGTGCGCTGCTGGTGAACGCGCGGTTCGCACCGTCGCTTGCCCGGTGCGAGACTGACGCCGACGTCAGCGAGTTCGGCGAGCGCGTCGTGGCCGTCCGGCTCACTGAGCGGCTCGATGCGCATGTGCTCCGTGATGGGACGTTCTCGCTCGACACGCTCGCAACGGGGCGGCC
>JACDHQ010000454.1 GCA_013820975.1 Gemmatimonadaceae bacterium | reverse complement strand
CTTCACGGCCGCCGGCAGCTCGAGCAGCGCAGCATCGTCCGCACTGTCGAAGCTCACGGAGGTGATCGTCATGACCTGCTCCTGCCCCATCGCCTGCTGCTTGAGTACGGTGGCGAACTTCACCCCTCCAAACTCCTTCCAGTCGGAAACGATGTTGTGCAGCTCCATCGTGCCCATCGCCGACTCCTGCACGGCGACCTGGCCCGCGAGCAGTCCGGTCTCGATCCCGTAGCAGTCGTAGCTCACGCGTCCGGAGGCATACGTGACCTTCACCTTGTAGCAGTCCACGCCGCCCATCGACGACTTCTCGACGGTCTCGATCGAGGTGATGGTCGGGCTCTGGCGCAGCAATGACGAGATGAATCCCGCCTCTTCCTTCATCTGCGCCAGCTCGGGGCCGTCGAGCACGCGCGGGCCCTGCATCGGGTTCATGGACCAGCCGACGGTGCCATTGTAACCACCGGCGAGCTCGCCCATCCCCGGGACGGTGATGCGCATCGCCATGCGCCCGTCCTTCGACACGGTGCTGACGAGATCACCCTGCAGGCCGGCGGCGGCCATGCCGAACGTGCCGGTCGAGCGGATGGTGTTGTACTTCAGCACTGCGTCGCGACCGCCGATGGCAGCGACGTGACGCGCCACGAGGTCGCGCGCGGCGGGGAGCGGCGCATCCTGCGCCTGCAGGGCCGCCGGAGCAAGAAGTACGGCGGCGAGGGCGGCAGAACGGACGGTACGAAGCATCAGTGCATCCTCAAGGATTCGATGAACGAAGGCGTAGCAGGGTGCTACAGGAACGGTGCAGCGACATGCAACAGACGATCGAGGGGGGCGGGCGTTCACCCGCCGGAGCCCGCGATCCAGGCAAGAGCCTCCTCGAGCGGGGCGTCGATGCCCCTCAGGAGGTTGGCGCGGGTAAGGGGCACAGGAACGTCGGGAACCGCGCCGACCCCCTCGATCCGCCGGCCATTGGGGTCGGTGAAGTCGGCGAAGACATGCATCAGCACGTCCCCGGTGGGGAGCCGGAGCAGGACGGCGGGCAGGGCCAGCCCCGGCGTGTTCTCGCCGAACAGGCGGGCACGCCCCACCGCCTGCATCCCGGCGGCGAAGATCTCGCTCGTGCTCATCGACAGCGAGTCGGAAACGATGGCGAGTGGGCCGGCAAAGGGAGACACCCGGCGGCCGGCCACGTCGGCGCGGCGCGGATTGGCGACGAAGCGCAACCGGTTGCCGCGGGTCTTCATCTCGCCGAGGGTGACGACCGAGTCGAGGAAGTGGCCGCCGAAGCCCATCACCATCCCGCCGACGCCGCCTGGATTGCCGCGCAGGTCGATGACGACCCCCTTGCAGTGGCGAACCGCATCGACGGCGGAGTCGAGCGCCGCCGTCGCCGGCAGCATCCACGCGCTCAGGCGGATGACGCCCGCGCAACCGCCGGTAGGGAGCGGACGGACTTCGTGCGCAACCTCGACGAACATCGTGGGCAGGTTGCCGAACCGCACGGGCACCCCCGCAAGCGGCTCGCGCACGAGCTCGATTTCGCGGCGGTGTCCCTCGTGGTCGGTGAACACCGCATTCACGGACGACCCCGCCGTGCCCGCGAACTGCGCCGCCGCGCCCTGCGGAATCATCGCCACGAGCTGCTGCCGGGTGAGCGAGCGGCTCTCGGCGATGGTGCGGCGGGCACGCGCGGCGCCGAATCGTCCCACGGAGTCCACGATCCACCCTGGCTGCACCCCTGCGCGCGCCCCGGGGCTCTGCGGCCTGACCGCGGTCACGACCACGGTGTCACCGATCAGCCGAAGCGTGAGGCCTGCATCGCCTGGAGCGGCGGCAGGATCTCGCCGGCTCAGCTCGGGATCGATCGCGTCGGCGGCTTCCTGCGGAATGAGCACGAAATGCGACTCGCCAAGGGTGGTGAGCATCGCGCCGATCGTCTCGCGCAGTGCGCCGAGGGTGGAAGCCTGCTCCGCCTTCGGGCGGAGCGAGTCGCGCACGGCGTTCCAGTTGACCCCGCGCATTGCCGAGTCGTAGTGGGTCGCGCCGATCCGGCGCCACGCGCTGTCGAAGGTGACGAGCGCCTGTTCGCGGGAGATTGGCTCTGTCGCACGGGACGGGCGCGCCTGGGCAGCGGCGTCCCCCGGCAGCGCGGCGGCAACGGTGAGCGCCAGTGCGGCGGCGAGACGGCAGGCGGAGGAAAGCATGGGCAGGAGGAGTGGCAGGGCAGGGGCAGCAGGGGGTGTACCCCAAGATCGATGAAAGTGCCCTGTGGGGAAACGGCGGCGGCGGCCCCGACGTTGCGTTTGCGGCCTTCCCATGAGCGAAGACGGCGTGAAGGAGGCAACCGAGGAGACCCGGGAGCTTCCAGACGAGGCGATCCGCGAGCGGATCATCGAGCTGGCGTTCGGTGGGGACCGGGACCGCTACGAGCAGTTCCTGGAAGCCATCCGCCGCGCCATTCCCCTTCCCGTGACGGTCGTCCTGCGGGGGAGCGCGGTGACCGGGGTGAAGTGGGCGGACGGAACGCCCTTCGATGGAAAGGGCCCCGGGACGAGCGACCTCGACCTCACGTTCGTCGGCAAGGAGATGATCCAGCTTTACGAGGACTTCTATCTCCCCGGGCTGCACTCGACGCCCTTGAGCGACGAGCACCCGAATGCTGCGCCCTCGCTCGTGCCCCTTCGCCGCGCGCTGTCGTCGATCGCGCGGCGGCCGGTCAACATCCAGGCGACGACGAGCATGGTGCAGTACGCGCGGGACGTGCTCTTCGACCAGCCCTGCTTCAAGCTCATCGACGATGGCGAAGTGGAACCTGCGGCCGCGCCGACGGACGCGCGGGGGGACTGATGGGGGCGCTCCGCCTCTTGAGCTACAACATCCGCTACGGTGGGACGGGGCGGGAGGAGGCGCTCGCTGGCGTGATCAGGTCGGCGGCGCCGGACGTGGTGATGCTGCAGGAAGCGACCGATCCCGGGGTCGTCGCGCGGGTCG
>JACDHQ010000042.1 GCA_013820975.1 Gemmatimonadaceae bacterium | reverse complement strand
GAACAGGCTCCCCGCCAGCACCGCCGACGCCACGCGGAGCGCGGCGTAGTCCGCACTGGTAGCCGCCGGACCGGCGTAGTAACCGAGGATGTAGTTGGTCGGCAGCGCGCGCGAAACGACGGTCACCCCGGGGTTCGACGGCAGCGGCGGCGGCGCGGTCCACTCGTACGTGCCCCGCGGCAGGCGCGCGAGCGAGCGGCGCACCATCCCCTCCACCTGCGCGCGCGTGACGTTGCCCACCACCACCAGCAGCATCCGCGACCGCACTACCTGCGTCGCGTGATAGCTCCTGAGCTGCGCGAGCGTGAGTGACGCAAGCGATGCCTCCGTCCCCTCGGGCACGAGCGCATACGGATGCGCGCCGAACGCGACACTGTCTGCCACGTGTGACACATGCGCGTCGGGTGACGCCACCCGCTGCCGCGCCGCACCCAGCAGCTGCGCGCGCACCAGCTCCACGTCCGCCGCCGCGAGAGTCGGCGCCATCACCCGGTCGGCCAGCACCGCCCAGCTCGAGTCGAGCTCCGCGCGCACGGTGCGGAGGCTCACGAGCGTCCAGTCCTCGTCGGGGACGACGTTGATGGTGCTCGCCGTCCGCGCCATCGCCCGGCGCAGCGCCTCGCGCGTGTACCGGCGCGTGCCACGCTCCGACGCGGCGAGCAGCAGCGCCTCGATCCCCTGCGTCCCGCGCGTGAGCTGGCGCGTGCCGCCGAGCAGGTAGAGGTTGGCCGCGACGACGTCGTTGGCGGGGTTGGTGCGCACGATCACCCGCACGCCCGCCACGTCGAATGCTTCCGTGTCGCCGCCCGGCGCACCATGCGCGGCCGCGCCGAGGAGCAGCAGCGCCGCAATCGCTTGCATCATCTCATCACCGCACTCTCGGTAAGTTCGAGCCGCCGCCGCACCTCGGGCGACACCAGCACACCGGTCACACTCGGCTTCCCCACGATGTACCGCGCCGCATACGACTGCACCTCGGCCGGTGTCTGCCGCGCCATCGCATCGACGTACCCCATGAAGTACTCGAGCCCCGTGACGCTCCACCAGAAGCCCACCTGGTGCGCGAAGCCCGACGGGCGCTCGAGGCTGAACATCGTCCCCGCGGTGCGCTGCCGCTTCACCGGCTCCAGCTCCGCCGCGGTGATGTAACCCGGCTGCGCGACGAGCCGCAGCTCGGCGTCGAGCGCCGCGAGTGCTTCCGTGAGGCGCTCGGGCGACGTCTCTCCCATGATCGTGATGGGGCCGGTGTGGTTGAGCGTGTAGTAGTTGACGTGGATCGACTGGAATAGCCCGCTGTCCACGAGGCGCTGCTTGAAGCGGGAGGTCGGCTGGTTGAGCACGTCCGAGAAGACGTCGGCAGCGTATGTAGCCGCCACGTCACCGCGCGCCGAGGGGCCGTGCCACTGGCGCATGACGACGATGCTGTTGCCGATCGGCTGTTCGACGATGATTGCACTGTTCCGCTCGAGCGGCGGCACCGGCGGAACGGGATCGGCGGCGAAGGGATCGGGCGCGCGCGACCAGTCGCCAAAGACGGCGCGCGCCAGCGCCAAGGCCCGCTCGGGCGTGACGTCGCCGGCGACGATGAGCGCGGTGTTGTTGGGCACGTAGTATCGCCGCTGGATCTCCCGCATCATCGCCGGCGTCGCGGCGAGGATCACCCGCCGCTCGCCGAGCGCGTTCTTGCGGCTCCAGGCACTTCCATAGAGTGCGCGTCCCATCGCCCGCTGGAAGTTGTAGAAGGGGTCGGCCTCGTTGCGGTCGTACTCGCCGATCACCACCTGGCGCTCGCGATCCATCTCGTCGGCGCGGAAGATCGGCGTCCTGAGCGCGGCGGCAAGCGCCCGCATGCCGGGCTCGATGCTGTCCGCCGAGAGCGTGAGGTAATAATTGACGCGCTCCTCACTCGTGGTCCCGTTGAAGTCCGCCCCGAGCTCGCCGAGGCGCCCCATGAACGCGCCGGGGAGCGGCCAGCGGCTGTTGGCGCCGAAGATCATGTGCTCGTAGAGGTGGGCGAGCCCCTCATATTCCGGCGGCTGGGTGAAGGCGCCGTTCCGCACGACGGCCTCGATGGTCACCAGCGGGACGCCAGGGTTGGGGACGACGATCACCTCGAGCCCGTTGGCAAGGGTGTCGCGCAGGATCCGCTGCTCGAGCTGGGAGCGCTGGGCCGTGGCCTCACCGGCCAGGCACGCGAGCGCGGCCAGGGCTGCCAGGGCCGCAACTGCGGCGCGGAATGTGGCGGGTTGCGCCGCAAGTGCGGCGCGAAATGTGATAGCCGCGGCCCGAAACGTGACCGGTGCTGCTGCAACACGGCGCCCGCGTGGCGCCCAGACATCTCTCACTGTTATTTCCTCCAGATGACCACCACCGCTCCCACGCCGCAGGCCTCTCCAGAGACGCTCGAACAGCTCGCCAGCCGGCTCGACCCGGCGCGGCTCAAGCGCAGCGAGCCCTTGGCGCCCTATACGACCTTCAAGATCGGCGGCCCGGCCGACCTCTACTTCGAGGCCACCTCCGCCGACGAACTCGCCACTTCGCTCCTTGCCGCCCGCGAACTCGAGGTCCCGTACTTCGTCCTCGGACTCGGCGCCAACGTCCTCATCGGCGACCGGGGCTTTCGGGGCCTGGTCATACGAAACACGTCGAGCCACTTCGAGTTCCATGACGAGGGGGACACCTGCCGCCTCTGGGTCGAATCCGGCGCGGTGATGAAGGACGTGATCCAGGCGGCGGTGCAGCGCGGGTGGGCGGGGCTCGAGCACTACGTCGGCATCCCCAGCACCATCGGCGGCGCCATCTGGCAGAACCTCCACTTCCTCGCGCCTGCGCCCGAGCGCGAACGCACGATGTTCATCGCCGAGGTGTTCGAGCGGGCCGAGATCCTGAGTGAGGAGAATGAGCGGAAGGTGGTCGATGCCGAGTACGTGCAGTTCGGCTATGACGATACCGTCTTCCACCACAGGCGCGACATCGCGCTGTCGGTGACCTTTCGGCTGCAGAAGGGAGACCAGGACACCATGCACCGCATCATGCAGGAGAATCTCTCCTGGCGCGGGTCACGGCACCCCTGGCTCGACTGGCACCCGAGCGCGGGTTCGATCTTCAAGAAGATCGAGAACGTCGGCGCCGGCCGGCTCGTCGACGCGTGCGGCCTCAAGGGCTACCGCCACGGCAACGTGCAGATCTCCCACAATCATGCGAACATCCTCGTGAACCTCGGCGGGGCAACCGCGAAGGACGTGCGGGAGCTCATTGCCCATGCGCAGGAGGCGGTGGAGAAGCAGCACGGGCACAGGCTTGAACCCGAAATTGGTTTTATAGGAGAGTTTTAAAAGGCCTGGCTGGCTCGGTGGCGCTGAGGTCTTCCCGCGATCGATTGGGCGGCTGTTTCGGTCGCGGGAAGGGCCTTCGCGCCACCGATTGGGTTACAGGATCGGTCGCGGGGAGGACCTTCGCGCCACCGATTGGGCGGCTGTATCGGTCGCGGGGAGGACATTCACGCCACCGATTGGGCGACTGTGTCGGTGGCGCTGGGGAGTCTTCCCGCGATCGACTGAGAGAAGCAAGCTGTATATTGACTGACAAGTCTTGGCTTGCTACCGTTGGTGATGTACTACCTCGCCCAGCTTTCCAGCGAAGGCAAGTTCACACTGATCGAGTTCCCCGATGCACCCGGAGCGGCGGTGTATGCCGAGCCGGACGAGGACGTGATCGAAGTCGCCAGGGAAGCGATCGACGCGTGGCTCATCGCCCGGCTGCAGCATGGCGACGCTCCCGCGCGACCGGCCGCAGACGCGAGAACGATGGCCGGTGATGTTCTTTCCGTTCGCATCGAAGCGCAGCTTGCCGTGCGGCTCCAGCTACGGTGGGCCAGGCAGGATGCCGGCGTCTCACAGAGCCAGCTCGCGCAGATGGTCGGCGTCTCGCGCCAGCAGATCTCGCTCCTCGAGTCGCCCGACGCGAACCTTACGCTGCGCACGCTGGAACGCGTTGCGAGTGCGCTCGGGCTGGCGGTCGAGATCTCGCTTGTGCCTCCTCAACAGGTACCCGCGTAGGAGCTTGTTGTACGTCGTTGTACGATCGCGAGAGGAGCGAGGCCGCCGCGATACTGTTGGCTATCGCTCGCGAGAGACACTCCCCCGCCGAGCGACTGCCCGCATTCGGTGGCGATTCGCCACCTTCCTAGCCGAGCCTCTCCTTCTTTTCGACAAGCTCCGTCCACCGCGCCATCACATCATCGAGCTTCGTCTTGGCCGATTCGAGCTGCTTTCCAATCTCCACCGACTCCTCGACACCGCCGGGCTTCGTGTACAGCGACGGATCCTCGAGCTGCGCCGAGAGTCGGCTGACTGTCTGCTCGTGCTTCGCGATATCGACTTCGAGCGCCTCGATGTCGCGCGTCAGCTTGCGCAGCTCGTTCTTGTAGTCCTTGTCGCCGCTGCTCGCGTCCTTCCGCGACGTCCGCTGCTTCTCCTTCACGCGCCGCAGCGACTCCTCCTCCGACGCGCGCACCGATGCCGCATGCGCGCGCTCGCGGCTCACCTCTTCCCACTCGGTGAAGCTGCCGTCGTAGTCGGCGATCTTTGCATGGTCGAGCACCCACACGCGGTCCACGACTGAACGCAGCAGCGCGCGGTCGTGGCTCACGAGCATGATCGTCCCCTCGTAGCCGTCGATCGCATCCTCGAGCGCCTCGATCGACTCCACATCGAGGTGGTTCGTGGGCTCGTCGAGCACGAGCAGGTTCGCGCGAGAGAGCACGATCATCGCCAGCGCCACGCGCGCGCGCTCACCGCCCGACAGCGTCTCGGGACGGCGCTGTGCTTCATCCCCCGAAAAGCCGAAGCGGCCGAGGTGCCCCTGCACGAGCCGGCGCTCCCACGTGGGGCGGAGGTCTTGAATGATTTCGTAGAGCGTCTTGTCGAGCGGCACCTGCGACAGGTCCTGCCGGTAGTACGCCACCGTGATCCCGCCGCCGACGCGCGCGACGCCTGCCTGCGCCTCGCGGTCGCCGACGATGGTCTTGAGCAGCGTGGACTTGCCGGCGCCGTTGGGGCCGATGAGGCCCAGCCGGTCGCCGCGGATCACGCGGTTGGAGAAGTCGTCGAGCAGCACGCGGTCGGGAACCGAGACCCGAAGCTTCTCGGTCACCACCACCTGGTCCCCTCCACGCTCCGCGGCCTCGAACCGGAGGGCCATCGTCCCGTCCTCGCCGATCACCCCCGAGAGCCGCGGCATCCGCTCGAGCCGCTTGCGCCGCCCCTTGGCCTGGGAGCTGTTCTGGCCGGCAAGGTTGCGTGCGATGTAGTCCTTTTCCGCCGCGATCACCTTCTGCTGCTTGTCGAAGGCGCGATGCTGCGAGAGCCGCCGCTCCTCGCGCTGCAGGACGAACGCCTCGTATCCGCCAGTATAAGGAAAGGCGGTTCCTCCCTCGAAGTGGAGGATGTGGTCCGTTACTGCCGCGAGGAAGGCGCGATCGTGGCTGATGATGACGAACGTCTGCTGGGAGGACTTGAGGTACTGCTCCAGCCAGGCGGCGGTCTCGAGATCCAGGTGGTTCGTCGGTTCGTCGAGCAGCAGGACGTCCGCGGGGCTCACCAGCTGCCGCGCCAGTCCCAGCCGGCCGCGCTCGCCGCCGGAGAGCTCCTTGATCTGCCTGGTGCGGGCAGCGTCGGGGTCGAAGCCCAGCCCGTGGAGGACCGCGTCCACCCGGGGCGCGTAGGTGTAGCCGCCCTCGCGCTCGAAGCGCTCGAGGTCCCGGGAGTAGCGTTCCATCGCCGCCTCGCCCGAATCCTCGCCAAGCGCCACGGCCTGCTCGGCGAGCGATGTCTCGAGGCGCATGAGCTCCGCGAAGGGACCGGCAGCGACCTCCCAGAGGGTCGTGGCGCCCGCGAACTCGCGGTGCTGCTCGAGGAGCGAGACGCGGATGTTCGGCTGGCGGGAGACCTGCCCACGCGTTGGGCGGCGCTCCCCGGTGATGAGCGAGAAGAGGGTCGTCTTGCCGGTGCCGTTGCGCCCGATCACCCCCCACCGCTCGCCCGCCGCGATGGTGAAGCTGATGTCCCTGAATATCTCCGTCGCGCCAAACTCCACGGCGACGTTTCCTACCGCGATCAAAGTCACTTACCGACCCAACCCTTCCACTCGCTTTCGGCGAGGCCAACGGTGAGGCCGCCGCCGCCGATCTGGCGGGCAAGCGGCAGGCGGAGGAGCCGGGGCTCCTCCATGATCTTCTCGAGCATGCGCTGCTCGGAGTAGGTGGCGTACCTGAGGCCCATCTCGGTGAAGGCGTTGCCCTCCCGGTCGATCAGGGCCTCGATGCCATACTTCTGGACGAATCGCCGGAGCTCGCCCAGGGCTGGCGCGCGCTCGTCGAAGTCCACGAAGTGCGTCCGGACGCGCCGCTCTGCGAAGAACCGTAGCGCCTTCCGGGTGTCGGCGCTCTTCTTCACGCCGAATATCTGAACTTCCACGTTCGCTCCCTATCTTCCGTCCGATGCCTCGCCAACATACCTACGCCCCTGCGTGGTGGGTACCGGGCCCGCACCTGCGGACCCTGTATGGCCGCCTCACGCGGTCCATGCGGCGGGGCCGAAGGCCGCTGCATCTTCGGACGGAGCGATGGACGACCCCGGACGACGACGTCCTCGAGCTGCGGCGCCTCGACCCGCCCGACGACGCAACGCCCGACGCCCCCCGGCTGGTGCTGCTGCACGGGCTCGAGGGCGGCATGCACTCGCACTACGTCGCCAACTTCTTCGGCGAGGCGGCGGAGCGGGGGTGGGGGTGCGACCTCATCCTCTTTCGCGGCTGCAATGGCGAGCCCAATCGCGCGCGCCGCTTCTACCACTCGGGCGAGACGAGCGACATCGCCTTCGCGGTCGATCGGATCATCGCCGAACGCCCCGGACGACCCCTCGCCCTCGCGGGCGTTTCGCTCGGCGGCAACGTCCTGCTCAAGTACCTGGGGGAACTTGGCGACGATGTGCCTGCGGAGGTCAAGGCGGCAGCGGCGATGTCGGTCCCCTTCGACCTCGCCCGTGGGTGCCGCCACATCCAGCTCGGCTTCTCCAAGGTGTACGAGCGGCACTTCCTCAAGTCGCTCAAGGCCAAGGCGCGCGCCAAGCTGGAGCGGTATCCCGACCTGATCCTCGACGCCGCGGCGCTCGACCGGGTGGAGACGCTCTGGGACTTTGACGATGTCGTCACCGCGCCCGTTCACGGATTCGAGAGCGCCCAGGACTATTATGATCGTTCCAGCTCGATCCGGTTCTTGCAGGGAATCAGGGTGCCGACACTGCTGCTGAGCGCGGAGGATGATCCCTTCCTCCCGCGCGAGGTGCTGGCTGAGGTGCGGGAGATCGCGCGCGCGGTGCCGGCGCTCGAGCTGGAGTTCGTGAAGCGCGGCGGGCACGTGGGGTTCACGAGTGGATGGAAGCCGTGGAAACCGCTCAACTACGGGGAGTGGAGGATGATGGAGTTTCTGGGGCGATTTGCAGTGAGCGGTCCAGGGAATCAATTCCAGCCGTTGGTCTCGTGATTCCAGATCGGTTGGTCAGGCCCCGGGGCCGGAACTGCTCGTCGTGAATTTCAGGAACGACTGCTGAATTGCTCCATCGCGGCATTGCCTCCATTCGCGCAGCGCGATCGGATTCAGTAGTTGTTCTTTTGATTCAAGATTTGGTTTGTCAGGCCCCGGTGAATTGCAGCGTCAACCCTACCAACGAGAGTATTCCAGAGTGCTGCGACTCGGCTCGCTGATCATTGCACTTGCCGCTGGCGGCGCGTGTGTCGCGCAGCCGGGGGCGGCGGTCGTCGCGGCGTCGCCCGCGGCGGACATCGCTCCCGATTCGGTCGCCGCCCTCCACCTCATGGACGTCACGAGGGTCGAGCCCTCGATCGTCGTCGAGGCGCGCTATGCGACCGCGAACAACTTCACCGGCGCGCCACTGCCGGGATACGAAGCCAACCGCGTGCTCATGCGCCGCGAGGCGGCCGGCGCGCTCGGCCGCGCGCAGCGGCGTGCACTCGCCGAGGGGTATTCGCTGAAGCTGTTCGACGGATACCGCCCCGTGCGTGCGACGCTCGCGATGGTCGACTGGACGGAGCGCACGGGCCGCCAGGACCTGATCCGCGACGGGTACATCGCGGCCCGCAGTGGCCACAACCTCGGGCTCGCGATCGACCTCACGCTCGTCACGACGCGCGACGGGCGCGAGCTCGCGATGGGGACGCCGTACGACACCTTCACCGAGGCCGCGCACACGGCCAACGCATCGGGTGCCGTCGCCGCAAACCGCGCGACGCTCGTGCGCCTGCTCGCTGCCGAGGGCTTCACCAACTACGACAAGGAATGGTGGCACTTCAGCTACAAGGTGCCCGATCCGCTGCGCTTCGACATCGTCATCAGGTAACCCCGCACCCACTCGATCATGTCCATCCGTCCGCACCACCTGCTCGCATCGGCCCTCACGGTCGTCCTCGTCGGCGCCTGCATGAGCGGCGTGCAGGTTCCGCCCGTCGCATCACCGCCCGCAGGGTCCACCGACGTCGCGGCTCGGCTGACTGCATCGCCGCGCCATGGCGAATGGGTGATGATCCGCAGCGGCGCGAACGACAGCGTGCGCGCGTACGTCGTGCATCCGGAGCGGCGCGAGCGGGCACCGGTGGTGATCGTCATCCACGAGATCTTCGGGTTGACGACCTGGATCCGCGGCGTCGCCGACCAGCTCGCGGCGGAAGGCTACGTCGCCATCGCCCCCGACCTGCTCACCGGCAAGGCGCCACTTGGCACCGGCGATTCGCTTTCGAATGAGACGGCGCGCACGGTGATCCAGACGCTGCGTGCCGACGAAGTGCACCGCCGGCTGGCCGACGTGGGGCAGTGGGGAATGCGCCAGCCATCCGCATCACAGACGTACGCCGTGCTCGGCTTCTGCTGGGGGGGCTCCACGAGCTTCGCACATGCCGTGCAGTCGCCCGCGGGACTCGGCGCAGCGGTCGTGTATTACGGCGGCTCGCCACCGCCGACCAGCTTGAGCGGCGTGCGCGTGCCGGTGCTCGGGCTCTATGCCGGCGACGATGCACGCGTCAACTCGACGGTGCCCGCAGCCGACTCCACGATGCGCGCGCTCGGCAAGACCTTCGAGTACCGCATGTTCGACAACTCCGGCCACGGCTTCCTGCGCCAGCAGGACGGCCGCGACGGGGCCAACCTGGCCGCCGCCCGCGAGTCGTGGCCGATGGCAGTCGCATTCCTCCGCAAGCACCTCGGAGCATGACCGTCCTCTTTCTTGCTGCGTTCATTGGCGGATTGCTGCTGTCCGTGCGCGCGATGCTCTACGGCGTCGAGCGCGGGAAGCATCAGTTCGGCACGCCGGTTCCATCGCCCGCACCAGTCAGGATGTGGGAGCCGGTGGCGTCGGCTTTCGCGGTACTCTTTGGCGTCGTGGGATACCTGGTGT
>JACDHQ010000453.1 GCA_013820975.1 Gemmatimonadaceae bacterium | reverse complement strand
AGTTTCAACACTTTTTCACAATTTCCGCCATGTGAGATTCCGGTGAGAAGCCCGTGAGAGGTGAGAGCTATCATGCCCACGCGTCCGGTGCCGGTCAACCTCGTCCGGCTCCGATCGCTCGACCCGTATCACGGAGAAGCCTCATGTACCGCGTCACGCGTTCTGCAATCCTCGCCACCGCCCTGATCGGGACGGCCGCCTGCGACGACGGCCTCACCGAGCCCCAGCTCGCCGTCAACCGGCTGAAGACGGACTACGCCATCTATAATGATGTGGCAAAGGCCAATGCCGCCGGCTACACCGTCTGGGCGCCCGACCCGGCCGCCGCCGGCGCCACCTGCGCCAGCGCCGCCGAGGGCAAGATGGGATACCACCTGGTCAACGTTTCGCTCCGCGGTGCCGCCGGTACTCCGGCCACCGGCGATGCGGTCATCGATCCGCTGAAGCCCGAGATGCTGCTCTATGAAAAGAAGACCGACGGCACGATGGCGCTCGTCGGTGTGGAGTGGATCGTGTTCAAGGCCGCCTGGGAGCGCGAGAAGGGCGCGGGCGCCGCCGCTCCGACCGTGCTGGGACAACCGCTATTGTATAGCGAGCACGCCTTCGTGGCCGGCGGGCCGCTCGTCCCGCATTACGAGCTCCACGTCTGGATCTTCAAGGACAACCCGCGCGGCATGTTCGATCCCTGGCACCCGAACGTGACCTGCTGAGGGCTCGTGACGCGCGTTCCGACCAGGCATCACGTGGTGAAGTGGTAGTCAGGAGTACGCCAACCGGCGGCGTGGCACAGGGCGTGAAAGCCGACCGCCGCATCGGCATCTCCCCCGTTGCCACGCGAAGCAATGGACGTGCACAAGGAGTCGATCACCCGTCCGTGAAGCCGGTCGCCCTGGCTCGAACGCTACAGTCGCTCCCTTTCCTGCTCGATCGGCACGAAGCGCATGGGGTCCTGCCGATAGAAGCTGGCGAGGCGCTCGTACAACGCCGGATGCCGGCGGCGGAGGGCGTGCGGCCGCTCGAAGAACGCCTCGGTCACCACGGCAAAGAACTCCGCCGGATTCTCGGTGCCGTACTGGTCGATCAGCGTCGGCTCCCCTGCGTCCTCCGCGGACCGGAGCGCCTCGAACTCCTCGTTCATCACCCGCCCCCATGCCAGGTACTCGGCGTGGCTCTCGAGCACGGGGGTGCCGTTCGTCGACGCGTCCTCGAAGTCGAGCTGGTGCGCGAATTCGTGCAGGACGAGGTTCTCGCCATCGGTGGGATCGAGCGCGCCATGCTTCGCCGAGTCCCAGGCGAGGACGAGGGCACGAAGCCGCTGCCCGGTGTGCCCGAGCCGGTCCTCGGCCGCTTCCTCCCAGATGCCGCCCTCCACGTGGTGCTCACCGTGCGCCGTGTAGCCCGACGGGTAGACGAGGATGGAGCGGAGGCGCGGGTAGTAGTCCGTCTCACGATGCAGCAGGAGCAGGCAGGCCTGCGCGGCGATGGTGATGCGGATCTCGTCCGTCAGCTCGAGCCCGCCGCAGCCCTCGAAATGCTTCTCGGCCACGAACACCTGGACGTGCTGCAGCAGCTCCTCCTGGTCGGCCGGCGAGAGCCGGCGGAAGATCGCCAGGTTTCGCTCCGCGATCTGCCGCCACTCTGGCGGTACCGGCTGCGCGCGCAGTCCTGCGCGCCGACGGGATGTGAGGAAGCCGAAGACCATGGCGGAATCTATCGCGCTTGCGACCGAGGGTGTGTCAGCCTGGTGCACGGACGGTCGGACCCAGGTAGCCACGCCTGAATCCGTCGTGCGCACATGCGGCCGACGCGCTGCCCAGCTCGTACGTCGTCCCGCTCGTGCACCACGT
This sequence comes from Gemmatimonadaceae bacterium, assembly GCA_013820975.1. Classification (GTDB taxonomy): domain Bacteria; phylum Gemmatimonadota; class Gemmatimonadetes; order Gemmatimonadales; family Gemmatimonadaceae; genus JACDHQ01. Next base: position 1,146 of record JACDHQ010000453.1, on the reverse strand, counting down.
GACGTGGTCGGCGGCCGCGAGCAGCGACGGCACTTCGTGTCCCGTCACCACGACGGCGCATCCCCCTGCTGCCATCGTGCGAAAGAGCGTGGTCAGGCGATCGTGGTCAACCGGCGCGATGCCCCGATATGGCTCGTCCGCGATGAGCACGGTCGGGCTCCGGGTGATCGCGAGGGCGAGCTCCGCGCGGCGAAGCTCACCACCGGAGAGGGACACGACGCGGCGATCGAGGAGATGGTCGATGCCGGCGAGCCTTGCGGCGTCGATGGCGCGGCCCTGGCCGAAACGGCGCTCGAAGAGGCCGAGCTGCATGCCCAGCCGGTACACGGGCGCGAGGACGTCGTGGTCGGGGAGGTAGAAGACGCCGCGTGCCGCGAGCATGGGAAGCGAGGCACGGGTGAACACCGTGTCACCCATTCGGACGGTACCCGCATCGGGCTGCAGCAGGCCGGTGGCGATCTTCAGCAGTGTGGACTTGCCTTCGCCGTTGCGGCCGAAGATCGCCCGCACCTCACCGCGCTTCGCGCGAAGCGACGCCGACGAAAGCACCCTGCGATGCCCAAACGCCTTGCTCACGCAATCGGCGACCAGGGCATACGTCATCGCAGCACTAGCGCAATGACAGCCTCGCCGGGAACGGCAGCTGCGGCGTAGCAGGCGAGGAGCACCCCGGGAGTCACGCCGAGGTTTGCCCAGAGCATGCGCTCCCGGCGAGCGAGCACGTCGACGAGGCCGACGAGGCCGATGAGGAGCACGATGCCGATCGCCGGGGGCGACAGGGCTCCGGGCGATCCGCCATCGGCGAGCGGCAGCGCCGCGAGGAGCAGGAGCAGGCGCGTCAGCCCCCACAGGACGAGCGCGCGGGGGATGATGACGGGTGCGGCGATGGATATCGAGCTACGCATGTACCCGGCTGCTCACCCGCGTGAGGGCTGCCCTACTGGGCAGAATGATGTAAAGACCAACCCATGTCACCCACGACCTATCGTGCTGCCGCGTTTCTACCTCGCCCAATCATCTATCTCGGGATGGACGTGCACAACGAGTCGATCTGCATGCCGTTGTCATGTCGCCTTCTTAAAGAGCGGCAGGCAGACCGACGCGATCTGTTCGACGTGACGGTGGTCCGTACCGCAGCAACCGCCC
>JACDHQ010000452.1 GCA_013820975.1 Gemmatimonadaceae bacterium | reverse complement strand
GTACGAGGCGACCGGCGCCAATGCGGCGATCATCCAGGCAGGAACGTCCATGGCCGCAGCGAACCCGGCCATGGCAGAATTCGCCCAGCGCATGGCAGCGCTGCCCGACAAGGACCGCGACGCGCTGATGGAACGAGCCGAAAAGGCCGCCGACGAGATGGCTGCAGCGGACGCCCGTGGCGACAGCCAGGCGGCACTTCGGATTGGAAATGCGGCGAAGGCCGACATGGAGCGGACGGTCGGGATGCCGATGCCTGTTGCGACGGTACCGGCGGCGGCATCGCAGGCCAACGTGACAAAGCTCCTCGGTGCGCAGGAAAAGCTCCAGGCCGACATGGCGAAGTGCGGCACCTCGATGCCGGCTCCGCCGGTACCGCCCGCGGGATACGCCGATGCCAGCAAGGCCGTGCGCGACAGCGGCCGAGTCGCCGCGACCCGCGCGAGCGGGCTCGAACCAGCCCAGTACAGCGTCCTCCGGGAGCGCGCGAGCGCGTGGCTGGCCGTGAAGAGTGGGAAGCCGGCAAACGGCTACGTTTTCGCACCCGCCGAAGTCGAGGTGCTCGAGGCGCGCGACCGCGACCTCCGCGGGCGCGCGGCGGCACTGCTCGGTGAGCCCGAGGCCGCGGGCGACGACTCCGAACCCTGACCCCGGACCAGGTCGCGCGCCTCGCATTTCACTTCGGTCAACGTCCCGTGCCTGAGCGGGTGCGTTCGATGAGCGCGGCAGTGCTGGTCGCTGCCGCGCTCTCGATTTTTCCGTCGGTCAGCGATGCAGTCGCACGCATCGGGTCACCGCCTCAGCCCGCGTCATCCGCCACGGCCCTTACCGAGTCCGCACTCGCGGTGTGGGAGGGTGGAGCATGGCGCAGCTGGTGGTCGTCGTCTGCTGCGCCGCACCGATGGACCGCCCCGCACGCCACCGTCGCACGCGCGGTCGCGTGGCGCACCGCACAGCCGGGCCTCGAGGTGGGAGTCGCTCGCTTCGCGGGTGCCAACCGCCTGTCGCGCTTCAACGTCGCCCTGCTGCGATTCGATCCCGCGCAGTTGAGCCTGCGCCTCGGCATGAAACGGTCACCGAGCGGCCGCACGCTTCCGTGGGGCCTCGCCGACATCTCCGCGGACGCGGCATTCGCCCTCAACGCCGGGATGTTCGACAGCGTCGGCCCATGGGGCTGGCTCGTCCTCGACGGCGCAGAGCGCCAGGCGCCGGGCGTCGGGCCGCTGTCGTCGGCCGTCGTCGTCGACAGCGCCGGCGTGGTGCGCATCGTGGCCGCACCCGGCATAGCGGCCACCCGTGCGAGCCGCGTGGCCCGCTGGGCCGTGCAGTCCTACCCGACCGCGCTCGCCGGCGGCGTCGTTCCCCATCAACTCCGTATCGGTGGCGCGGGCGTCGACCGCGAGCATCGCGACACGCGACTCGCGATCGCAGTCTTGCACGATGGCCGCGTCCTGGTCGCCCTCACGCGATTCGACGGACTCGGCGGTGCACTGGGCGCGTTCCCGCTCGGCCCCACCCTCCCCGAGATGACCGCCGTCCTCGGCGCACTCGGCGCGCGCGACGCCGTGTTTCTCGACGGGGGACTCAGCGCACAGATGGCCGTCCGCCATGCGGACGCGCAGATCGAGCGGTGGGACGGGATGCGCCGGGTGCCGCTGTGGTTTGCGGGGTTTCGTCGTTAGGTCGTAGTGATGACCCGGCGCGGCCCATCACAGCCCCCGCGGACGGTGGCGCGGGTCGACCGCATCGGCAACTGGATCATACTTGCGCACCGGGCCGAGGACCGATTCTGCATCGGCACATTCCTCCCCGTCCATGGCCAGGTCCATCGCTGCGGGGACACGTGCGTCATGCTCCGCTATCAACGACGGGGCAACGCCCTTCCAGAGCGTATCCCTCATACGCTGAGTCGCGATCGATGCCGGATAGCTGCCGTGTCTGCTGGCCAAGCCAACATGGAAGCATGCGATCAGCTGATGGGCGGCGTTGAGGTCGGATGCGGTCAGGGCGCCGTGATAGGCATGGTACAGCGGATCCGTCGGCACGAGCCGGGCGAGAGAATCAACGACCGCAGAATCTCGCTGCCATTCGGCAAGTGTCCCATGGTACAGCGGCACGTCGCCTCCGCAGCCGGCGACCAGGACAAGGACGAAGAGCAGCGCCCCGACGCACCGCTGCCAGCGAGCATGAAGCTCCCCAACCATTACTGCTCCAGCATTCTGCATCGGTTCAACATCTCATTGATGGTAGAAGCTACGATAACTGAACCGTGTGCGTCGACAACGTAGTTTTGGACAACGTCGTGCGCCTCGAGTTCAGCCAGCGGCAGCACCATGCCGTATTTCTTGTCACGTTCCGTCGTGAGTTCGGTCGGAATCTGCAGAAAGTCGGTCGGCGGCAAGTTTCTTCTGAACACGTCATACTTGGTAGTATTTCCAAGCACGTACCTGGAATCCAGGTTGTAGTTGGTGCTTGAGATTGGCGATGCAATGGCCACGACCATGTTCCCCTGCGAGTGTGCTAATGAGCGCTTTCCACTCGCGCGACGTAGCGCGACGCGCCATCTTCGAGTTCATCGAAGTGTGACAACCACGAACGACCGCGCCGCGAATACGGACGCGCACCGTCATCGTGCAGGGCACGGGTGGGACGGAAGCTCCGCATTTCGACGCTGAACGGAACGGGGTCTCAATGTCACGCCCACGACGAGCTCCGCACCGACAGGCCCCCTGAACGTTCGTGCGTGCCTGTGCTGCACGTACACCATCGGCCGGTCCGCGTCCCAGATGGCGATCGTGATGCTGTCAGCCACCCGCTTTGTCAGGCTCCTCGGAGTGCCCTCGAGTATCTCGGAGACGTGGGTGACGTAGGTCGCGAAACAGCGCCTTCGCGGAGTCCTCGGCAAGCCCGCTCCACCCGAGCTCGACGCCCTGTATCCGGGCGTCGGGTGCGGCAGAGTCGCCATCGAAGGAGCGTGAGGTCACGGTCGTCCGGAAGGTACCT
>JACDHQ010000451.1 GCA_013820975.1 Gemmatimonadaceae bacterium | reverse complement strand
GGTCATCGTGACGCTCGTGCTGCTCGGCCAGGTGCTCGAGCTGCGGGCCCGCAGCCAGACCGGCGCGGCGATCCGGGCCTTGCTGGGGCTCGCGCCGAAGACGGCACGACGGGTGCGCAACGACGGTCGTGAAGAGGACGTGCCGCTGGATCAGGTGCAGCCTGGCGATCGGCTGCGCATCCGGCCGGGCGAGAAGGTCCCGGTGGATGGCGTCGTGCTCGAGGGTGCCAGCGCCATGGACGAATCGATGGTCACGGGCGAGCCCATGCCGGTGGAGAAGCAGGCGGGCGATCAGGTGATCGGCGCCACGGTCAACAACACCGGCTCGCTCATCATGCAGGCCGAGCGGGTTGGCGCCGACACGCTTCTCGCGCGCATCGTCCAGATGGTCGCCGAGGCGCAGCGCAGCCGTGCCCCGATCCAGAAGCTGGCGGATACCGTGTCGGGGTACTTCGTCCCCGGCGTGGTCCTCATTGCCATCATCACGTTCATCGTGTGGGCGACGGTGGGTCCCGAGCCGGCGATGGCGTTCGCGATCATCAATGCCGTCGCCGTGCTGATCATCGCCTGCCCCTGCGCGCTCGGCCTCGCCACCCCGATGTCCATCATGGTCGCGACGGGCAAGGGCGCACAGGCAGGCGTCCTCTTCAGGAACGCCGAGGCGATCGAGGTGTTCCGCAAAGTCGACACGCTCGTCGTCGACAAGACCGGCACCCTGACGCTGGGCAAGCCGTCGCTGGTCCACGTGCAACCGGCGGCCGGCTGGAACGACGCGCGGCTGCTCCGCCTCGCGGGCAGCCTGGAGCGTGGCAGTGAGCACCCGCTGGCGGCCGCCATCGTCTCCGGGGCCGAATCGCGTGGCGTAGAGCTCACCGCCACCGAGTCCTTCCAGTCGGTGACCGGCAAGGGTGTGCAGGGCCGCATCGAAGGAGATGATGTCGCACTGGGCAACCGTGCGCTGATGGAGCAGCTGCGAGTCGAGGTTACGGCCTTGACGGAATCGGCGGAACGCTTGCGCCGCGAGGGGCAGACCGTGATGTTCGTCGCGGTCGATGGACGTCCTGCGGGGCTCATCGGCGTGGCCGATCCGATCAAGGACACCACCCCGGAAGCCATTCAGCAGCTCCACGGCGAAGGGCTCCGCATCGTGATGCTGACCGGCGACAACCGGACGACGGCCGAAGCGGTCGCGAAGAAGCTGGGTATCGACGACGTGATTCCGGAGGTGCTGCCGGATCAGAAGGCGGATGTGATCAAGCGCCTGCAGCGCGAGGGCCGCGTGGTCGCGATGGCGGGTGACGGCATCAACGATGCGCCGGCCCTGGCCCAGGCGCAGGTCGGCATTGCGATGGGCACCGGGACCGACGTGGCGATGGAGAGCGCGGGCGTGACGCTGGTCAAAGGTGACCTGCGGGGCATCGTCCGGGCACGCCGGCTGAGCCGCATGACGTTGCGCAACATCAAGCAGAATCTGTTTTTTGCCTTCATCTACAACGCGGCGGGTGTGCCCCTTGCCGCGGGCGTGCTCTATCCGTTCTTCGGGCTGCTGTTGAGCCCGATGATTGCGGCGGCCGCAATGAGCTTCAGCTCTGTGTCGGTCATCGGCAACGCGCTGCGACTCCGACGGGTGACGCTATGACGATGGCGCCGGGTGGAGGCGGACTGGAGCGGCATCGTTCTGACGCGCCGAGGGCGTCGGGGTATTGGCGAGCTGTTCTCGATCATCGAAAACGGTATCCGGTTGACCGGCATGCCGGCGTGGGGCACGGGCACGCCGGAAGGGGAGCATGCCAGCTGGGTGCTCGTGCACTTCATTCGCCGGCTGCCGTCCCTGTCGGATGACGAGCTCGTCCGCATGGAGGCGTTGAATCCGAAGACGTCTGAGCAGTGGCGGGAAGAAGAAGAGGCGACGGTTTCTCGCCGGCGAAAGGGTGACGCCGACGGCGGCGCCGCCGCACAAGCATGACGGCGGACAGCAGTGAAGCAACCCGAACCGAGCAGTTACGCATCATGAGAGTCCAGAAGCAGCCACGGTATCCATCACTGTCACGGCCATCACGCCGGACGTTCGTCAAGGGACTGGCCATGGGCGGCGTCGCGGCCGGGCTCGGCCTGTGGGGTGAGCGCGCGTGGGCGCAAGGTGTGCCGCGCCGCGAGACGGGCGTCTTCTCGGGCACGGAGTTCGACCTGAATCTCGAGGAAACGCTGGTCAACTTCACCGGCGCACCACGGTTCGCGCACGCGGTGAATCGGTCGATTCCGGCGCCGCTCCTGCGCTGGCGGGAGGGCGATACGGTCACGTTACGCGTCTCCAACCGCCTGGCCGACGACTATGCCTCCATTCACTGGCACGGCATTCTGCTCCCCGCCAACATGGACGGCGTTCCCGGACTCAGCTTCAACGGCATCGCCCCTGGTGAAACGTACGTCTACCGCTTCGACGTCAGGCAAGGCGGCACCTACTGGTATCACCGCCACTCGGCGTTCCAGGAACAACTCGGACTGTACGGCGCGCTGATCATCGAACCGCGCGAGCCGGACCCGTTTCGCTACGACCGCGAGCACGCGATCTTGCTCTCCGACTGGACGGATGAGAACCCGGAGCGCGTGTTCGCGAAGCTGAAGAAACAAGCCGACTACTACAACTTCAACAAGCGCACCGTCGGCGACTTGTTCCGCCACATCCGGACGCGCGGCCTCGGCGAGACCCTGGCGGACCGCGCCGCGTGGGGCGAGATGCGCATGACGCCGACGGACCTCGCGGACGTGTCGGGCGCCACCTACACCTACCTAATGAACGGCACCGCGCCGGCTGGCAACTGGACCGGCCTGTTCAAGCCGGGTGAGCGTGTGCGCCTGCGCTTCATCAATGGCTCGTCGATGACCTACTTCGACGTCCGCATCCCAGGCCTGAAGATGACCGTCGTTGCCGCCGACGGCTAGAATGTGCACCCCGTTACGGTGGACGAATTCCGTATTGCCGTCGCCGAGACATTCGATG
>JACDHQ010000450.1 GCA_013820975.1 Gemmatimonadaceae bacterium | reverse complement strand
CCGCTGTACAGCCCTTCGGTGTTCTCCCGCACGAGCACGATGTCCACGCCTTCGAAGCGGGCGCCCGGGATGATCGTGCGTGCGGGCCTGACGTTGGCGTACAGCATGAATTCCTGCCGCAGCGCCACGTTGATCGAGCGGTACCCCTTGCCTACCGGTGTCTCGAGCGGACCCTTGAGGGCGAGTCCCGTCTCACGGATGGAGTCGAGCGTCGCCTGCGGAAGCGGATCGCCGATCTCCTCGGCCGCCGTGGCCCCGGCTCGCTGCCGGTCCCACTCGATGTCGGCGCCGGCGCTCGCGAGAATGCGGATCGTGGCTTCGGTGATACCGGGACCGATTCCGTCCCCGGGTATGAGGGTCACGCGTGTGGGCATGAATTCGGTGGTCAGGGTGCGTTGGCAACGAGGTCGGCAAGCCGAACGGCGACGCTCGCCGCCGCGGCCGGTGTCAGCGAAGCGGTCGCATCGCCGCGAACATCGCTGGTCCACGCCACGCGGTTCAGTCGCGTATCGATGAGCGCGATGTGCAGCACGGCACGCCCCATTCCCTCCGCGGCGCGTTCGAACCTCACCTCCACCGGCAGCAGCACGTAGCGAGCCTCGTGCATTGCCGTGAGCGTGCGGAGCTGGCTCGCGAGCGGCTCCGCGAGCTGATCCGCGCGCCGCCGCATGCCCGGTCTCAACACCTCGGCGCCCAGCCGATACGGGTCGGGCGCGTAGGTCGCGTTCCGCCGGGCCATGCGCTCTACATCGCGTGCGAACGACCACTGCCTGCCCACCCGCTCGCCTAGGGAGAAGGCGATCTCGTCGTCCACGGTGCGGAGGAACTGCCGGTCATCGCCGATGCTCTGCGACCATCCGATGGTGTCCGGCCGCAGATACTGGGTGGGCAGCACCATCATGGGCCGCGCGGCCATGTCGGCCAGGGGGCGGCTGGCGAGCGGCTCCGGCAGCGGGGGAGCAGCAGGTGCGCCACGGCCGCCACCACAGGCGGAGAGGGCGCCGAGCAGCGCGATTGCCGCCAGAAGTGACTTCTTCACGGTGATGTCGGGTCGGAAGGGATGCGAATAAGCTAGCGCGCCCCTCGTGAGGCAGCAATTTTCCGTTCGGTGTACCGGGGACGTGCCTTTGCGCGCCGAGGTCACGATGTGCATCTTCGATATTCGATGAATCCACGCTTCCTCGCGCTGCCGCCCCTCCTGGCGGCGGCGCTCGCGGGATGTGTCCCGCCAAATCCGCTTCCGCAGCGTATCGACCCCGCGGCCTGCCGTCCGCCGACCGCGCAGGGGCCGTTGTCGGTCGCGCCCGAGGCAATGGCGGGTTCCTATCGAATGATCGTGTACGCCACGAGCGGACCTGGCGTGGCGCCCGTCGTGCCCGGATCGCCACCACCAACCATGGCCGTCGCCAATCTGAGGCTCCGCCGGAACAGCCTCGTGCATCGGTTCCCCACCAAGCGCGACAGCTCGATGGGGGACGCGACGCCGGTACAGTCGCCGCTTTACGGCTCCAGCAACCTCGATCCTCGCGTGCTCGGCGCCCGTGGCGCGATCAGGCGTGTCTCATCGCGCAATCCGGAGCAACCCGGGGTGCAGACACTCTTCTATCCGGCCTGGCAGAGCATCACGCTGGTGCTCGGCGCGCCTCGCGGGCCGTGGGGCGGCGGCGACGTCGCGGGAGTGTGGTTCGACGTGTGGGAAGCCGATGCGAGGAGCTTTCGCGGCTGGTGGACCGACGGACCGGCTGTAGCCACGCCGTCCGCCGGCTATTTTTGCGCGGAGCGCATCGGCCGCTGACCGGCCGTTGCCAGCCATCCGGGCCAAGGGCCCGTTCCTCCGCAATACAGAATGATGCGCAAACTCCTTCTGGCGCTCCTCGTGCTGCCCGTCGCTCTCGACGCCCAGCAGCAGACCCCCTTCGAGCTTTCCGTGTCGAACATCATGCGCGGACCCGAGCACGTGGGCCGCGAGCCGACCGACGTTCGATGGACTCCCGACGGCAGGTGGATCTACTTCCGCTGGAACGAGCCGGGCACCGACTGGCGAGAGGCGCCGCGACCGTTCCGCGTACGTCCCACCGCAGGTGCACGACCGGAACGCGTCACGCTCATGCACATGGATTCAGTGGGCGCTCTGCTGGCCGCCGCCGCGGAGACGGGCAGTCGCGCACAGCGCGCCGTCACGTACAACGGTGATCTCTTCCTCGTGGACGTGCGCTCCAACACGGCGCGTCGCCTGACGCGGACTCGTGAGGCGGAGACGCAGCCGCAGCTCGACGTCACCGGCTCGCAGGTGTTCTTCGTTCGCGGATCGAACGCGTACGCCGTGCAGCTCGGCACGGGTGAGGTCCGGCAGATCACGAACATACGCACCGACACGGTGGCAGAGCCGCGTCGCCCCGACCCGCGCCGTGAGCTCCTCGAGGCGCAGCAGCTCGAGCTCATCGAGGCGATCCGCGACCGTGCGCGCCTCGACAGCATCGCCGAAGCCGAGCGTGCGCGGCGCGACTCGATCTACGCCGGCCCGCTGACGCTCGCGCGTGGTGAGTCCGTTGCATCCATGTCGGTGTCGCCGAGTGGGCGCGCCGTGATCATCATCACCGAGTCACGAGCGCAGCGCGCCCGCCAGACCGAGGTGCCGCAGTACGTCACGCGCACCGGCTACGCCGAGGTGCTCCGCGTGCGCGACAAGGTCGGTGACGAGCAGCCGTTCCGCCGAGTGGGAGTCATGCGGCTTCCATCAGGAGAGACGACGTGGCTGATGGTCACCCCCGATGACACGACCCGCCCCACGCGGAGCGTGAACGTGCTTGGCTGGAATGAGCGCGGCACCGGAGTACTCGTGACGGTGCGCAGCGCCGACAACAAGACGCGCTGGGTGCACGTCGTCGACGAAGCTGGTGTCATCACGACCGTGGACGTGCAGCGCGACACCGCGTGGGTCGGCAACAAGTCCTACGACAACACTGCGGCGACCGGCACCGCCGGGTGGTTCGCCGGGGGCA
>JACDHQ010000041.1 GCA_013820975.1 Gemmatimonadaceae bacterium | reverse complement strand
GCCCGGAGCTCCGGGTACCCCTGGTGCCCGACGACGCCGAGTCGGATCACCCGGCCAGTGCCTCGCTGGCGTGCATCGCACGCACCTTGCTGGCGATGCCCTCCGCATCGAGCCCGGTCATCGCCAGCTGGCGCTTGCGGGATGCCGCGTACACGATGCGATCCGGCACGCCATGCGCGCTGACGCGCACGCCGGGGTCGAGCTGGGCGATGACGCTGCTCATGTATGCGCCGAACCCGTTCACGACCGTCCCTTCCTCCACGACCAGCACATGGCGGTGGCGGGCAAGCACGGCGGCCAGCACCGTCGAGTCATGCGGCTTCAGGAAGCGGCAGTTCACGACGGTCACGTCGAACCCGTCGATCGCGAGTGCGTCCGCTGCTGCCAGCGATGGCTCCACCATCGTGCCGACCGCCAGGATCGCCAGCTCGCTCCCCTCGCGCACGACGTCCCAGCTGCCATACGGCGTCGCCACGACGTCACGCATCGCGGGCGGCGTGTCCGGCACGACGGCGCGTGGCTAGCGGAGGGCGAACGGGCCTTCGTTGTGCGCGCCACCCGCACGCAGGAGCGCGAGCATCTCGGCTGCATCCCGCGGGGCGGTGACGGTCATCCCCGGGATCGCGAGCATGTAGGCGATGTCATAGAGCCCCATGTGGGTCTCACCATCCTCGCCCACCAGCCCCGCGCGGTCCATCGCGAACACCACCGGCAGGTGCTGCAGCGCCACGTCGTGGATGATGTTGTCGTACCCGCGCTGCAGGAACGTCGAGTAGATGGCCACCACCGGGTGCAGTCCCTGCGTCGCAAGCCCGGCGGCGAAGGTGACCGCGTGTCCCTCGGCGATGCCCACGTCGAAGAACCGGTGCGGGACGGTCTTCTGGACGATCGCTGTGCCCGTGCCGCTCGGCATGGCCGCCGTAATGGTGACGACCCGCGCATCCTCGACGGCGAGATCGGCGAGCCCCTGCCCGAACACGGAGGTGTAGTTGGGATTGCCGGCGGCGGCCGTCGCGCGCTGCTTGCCGGTCGCGGGGTCGTGGCCCGGGGGCAGCGCATGCCACTTCTCGATGTGCTCGCCTGCGGGAAATCCCTTGCCCTTCTGCGTGACGACGTGGACGAGCCGCGGCCCATCCATCGCGCGCACGGCAGTGAACGTGTCGATGAGCGCGCCGAGGTCGTGGCCGTCGACCGGGCCGAAGTAGCGGAAGCCGAGTTCCTCAAACAGCACCCCCGGTGTCAGGAACGCCTTCATGCTCTCTTCCCACTTGCGCACCAGGTTGCCGAGCCCCATCGAACCGAGCGGCCCCGGTGCGTGGTCGGCGAAATCCCCGATCGCGGAGCGCAGCCGGTTGTACAGCGGGTTGCGCTGCACCGAGTTGAGGTACTTCGACATCGCCCCGACGTTGGGCGCGATCGACATGTCGTTGTCGTTCAGCACGACGACGATGTTGCGGCCGGAGTGCCCGGCGTTGTTCAGTCCTTCGTACGCCAGCCCGCTGGTGAGCGCGCCGTCTCCGAGGACCGCGACGACACTGAACTTCTCCCCGCGAATGTCTCGCCCCGCCGCCATGCCGAGGGCAGCGCTGATCGACGTGGCTGCGTGGCCAGCCCCGAAGGTGTCGTACGGGCTCTCGGTGCGCTTGAGGAAGCCGGAGAGCCCCGCTTCCTGCCGCAGTGACTCGAGCCGGTCGTTCCGCCCTGTGAGCAGCTTGTGCGGATATGCCTGGTGCCCGACGTCCCACACCAGGTGGTCGGTCGGGGTGTCGAACGCATGATGCAGCGCAATGGTCAGCTCGACGACGCCGAGGCCTGCGCCGATGTGCCCTCCGGTCCGCGAACACACGTCGATGAGGCGCGCACGCACCTCCCCGGCGAGCAGGGGCAGCTGGTCGCGGTCGAGCGCCCGCAGGTCATCGGGCGAGGAGATTCGGTCCAGGAGGGTCATTTCACTTGGTTGGCCACGGGGGCCCGGGGAAGTTTAACGCTGGTCTCCCTGGATCACGACCGGCGGCGCACGGCAAAGATCGCGAGACGCTCCAGGGCGGGCGTCAGGATGCCGGCGTCCGACAGGGCCTTACAGGCGGCCGCGGAGAGGGCATCTGCCCGCTCGACGGCCCCGTCGATGCCGAGGAGGGCCGGATAGGTGCTCTTCTGGAGCACCTCGTCCCGGCCGGCGGTCTTGCCCAGCTGCTCCGACGTGGCAGTGACGTCGAGCACATCGTCGGCGATCTGGAACGCGAGTCCGAGGGCCTCACCGTACCGGCCGAGGGCGTCCACCTGCTCGTCGCCGGCGCCCGCCCCGATGCCGCCGAGGCGAGTCGATGCCGCGAGGAGGGCGCCCGTCTTGCCGGCATGAATCCGTTCGAGATCGGGCACCGAGAGCGATTGACGCTCTCCGTCGAGGTCGAGCAGCTGCCCCCCGATCATCCCCGAAGCCCCCGATGCGTGCATCAGCTCACGCACGACGGCGCGCGTCCCCTGATCGCCGAGTGCCAGCGCACGGGCGGCATCCTGCCCCGCGAGGGCGGCGAGTGGTACCATGGCCAGCCCGGCGCGGGTTGCGGCGGGGACGCCGTAGCGACGATGGACGGTCGGCTGGCCGCGCCGCAGGTCGTCGTCGTCCATGCACGGGAGGTCGTCGTGCACCAGCGAGTATGCGTGCACGATCTCCACCGCCGCGGCGAGGAGCGATGCGTCGCCGGTACCACCCACCGCGGCATGCGATTCGAGCACGAGCACGCCGCGAAGGCGCTTTCCCCCGCCGCCGAGCGCGTAGCGGATCGCATCCGCAACCGGCTGCGCAACGTTCGCCACGTGCCGGTCGCAGACCGCCTCGATCGCCGCATCGATGCGCGGGCGATGGCTCGCGAGCGTCGAGGCGATCGCGCCGGCCGGATCAGTCGGGATCGACGAGCTCGAAGGTGCCATCGGAGCGTTCGACGAGCCGCCGGACCTGCGCTTCCACCTGGACGAGCTCACTGGAGGCAGCGCGCAGCGTCTCGACCCCTTCCTGAAAGAGCTCGAGCGCCGCCCCGAGCTCGATCTCATCCCCTTCGAGCGCGTCGAGGATCTGCTCCAGCCGCTCGAGCCGCTTTTCGAAGCTCATGATGCGCCCTCCGCCGGGCCGAGGAAGGATTCCGGGGTGCCCGGTTGTGACTCGCCTGCCACCGCGCGAACGCGGCCGTCGCGGAGCAGCAGGTCAAATGGGGTGCCCGCGCCGAGCTGGTGGATCGATGCCGCGGTGCGGCCGTCGCCCGTCCGCGCAACGGCGAACCCGCGCGCCAGCGTGGCGAGCGGACTGAGGGCGTCGAGCCGCCCGGCGAGGGCCTGCATGCGCGTGCGACGCCGCTCGACGAGGCGCGTGCCGCGATGCGAAAGCAGCCGGCCGGCCCCACCGAAGCGCTCGCGTGCAGCGGCCAGCCTCGTGTCAACGGCTCCGGCGAGGCGCTGCGCCGCGCGTCGCAGTTCGGCGGCGGCGTCGTCGTACGACCCGACCGCCAGTTCGGCGGCGGCGGACGGGGTGGCGGCGCGCAGGTCGGCGACGAGGTCGCACACGCTCGTATCGATCTCGTGCCCGACGGCGCTGATCGTGGGGATGGGACATGCCGCCAGCGCACGTGCGACGGCTTCGTCGTTGAATGCCCACAGGTCTTCACGACCGCCGCCGCCCCGGCCGAAGATGACGGCGTCGGCCTGCCCCCACCGTCCCACCTGCTCGAGCGCAGCGACGAGCTCGCGCGTCGCCAGCGGTCCCTGGACGGCGGCGGGAACGAGCACCACGCGCACCCCGGGCGCCCGGCGCTTCATCACCGAGACGACGTCGTGAAACGCCGCACCGCTGCCACTCGTGATGACCGCCACCTGCCGCGGGTACCGGGGGAGTCGTCGCTTGCGCTCCGGCGCGAGGAGGCCGTCGGCGGTCAGGCGCTGGATCGTCGCATCGAGTGCCTTGCGCCAGAGCCCTTCCCCCTCGGCCTCCATCCGGCGGACGATGAACTGCATCTCGCCCCGCGCTGCGTAGACGCTGAGCTGGCCGAACGCGGCGAGCTGCATCCCATCATCCGGCGAGGCAGGAATGCTCCTCGTGTCACGCGACCAGACGACGCATTTCACCTGCGCATCGCCATCGCGAAGGCAGAAGTACCAGTGGCCGTTGCGGTGACGCTTGAAGTCGGTGATCTCCCCACGCACCCACAGCGGGAACAACGCGCCCTCGAGCAGGTCCTTCGCGGTCTGGGTGAGTGTGCCGACGGCGACCGCGGATTCGGCGGACGCGCCGGGAAACGCTGGCCCGGTCTCATCGTACACGGACCCGGCGGGATGCTCCGACACGGCCGGTGGCGGGTCCACCGGCGCATCCGCACGCGAGGCCCCCGCTGCCTCCGTGGCGTGAAACAGCTCCCCCCCGAACAGGTCCAGTGCCCCGCCCTGTACCGGACGACCAGGACGCCGGCGCGACGTCACGCGACCGTGCGCTCCGCCGCAGTGAGCGTATTCCGCAGCAGCATTGCGATGGTCATCGGGCCGACCCCGCCCGGCACGGGAGTGATCTGCGATGCGACGTCGCGCACGCCATCGAAGTCGACGTCACCGACGAGGCCCGACCCCGACTTCGCCGTCGCGTCCTCGATGCGATTCATCCCGACGTCGATCACCACGGCACCCGGCTTCACCATCGCGGCGGTGATGAGCCGCGCACGCCCGACCGCCGCAATGACGATGTCGGCACGGCGCACGTGGTCCGCGAGGTCACGCGTGCGGCTGTGGCACAGCGTCACGGTCGCATCCACCCCGGGCTGCACGAGGAGCGCCGCCATCGGCTTGCCGACGATGTTGCTGCGCCCGACGATGACCGCATGGGCGCCGCGCGTCTCGACTCCCGACACACGGAGCAGGTGGAGCACGCCGGATGGCGTGCAGGGCGCGAACCCGCTGCTGTCGCCGATCAGCACCTTGCCGACGTTCACGGGGTGAAACCCATCCACGTCCTTCGACGGATCGATGCGGTGGATCACGGCGTCGGCATCGAGCGGTGCCGGCAGCGGCATCTGCACGAGGATGCCGTGCACCGCCGGATCGGCATTCAGGCGATCGACGACGGCGAGCAGCTCCTCCTGCGTCGTCGAGGCGGCGAGCCGGATCGTCTCCCCGCGCATCCCTGCCTCGCGCGATGCCTTTTCCTTGTTGCGCACGTACACCGCGCTCGCGGGATCCTCGCCGACGAGCACGACCGAGAGCCCGGGAACGATCCCGCGGGCCGCAAGTGCTGCCGTCCGTCGGGCAATCTCCTCGCGCAGCGCGCGGGCCGCTGCCGCGCCGTCGATGATCGCTCCCTGCATCGTCGCCGTCGCCTCCTCCGTCACCGGGCGAAGTCCACGGCGCGGGTCTCCCGGATCAGCACCACCTTGATCTGCCCGGGATACTGCAGTTCCGCCTCGATGCGGCGCGCGATCTCCTCGGTGAGCGACGTCATGCGCACATCGTCCACGACTTCGGGCGTCACCGTCACGCGGATCTCACGCCCCGCCTGGATCGCGAACACCTTCTCCACGCCCTTGTAGCTCGACGCGATCTTCTCAAGCCCCTCGAGCCGCTTCACGTAGGTCTCGAAGGCCTCGCGCCGGGCGCCGGGGCGCGAGCCGGACACGGCGTCGGCCGCCTGGACGAGCACCGACACCTCGCTCTCGTGCGGCACGTCGTCATGGTGCGCGGCGATGCAGTTCACCACGAGCGGATTCTCGCCGTACTTCGTCGCGACCTCGACGCCGAGCTGCACGTGCGTGCCCTCGTGCTCGTGCGTGAGCACCTTGCCGATGTCGTGCAGCAGCGCACCGCGCTTCGCCAGCGCAACGTCGAGCCCGAGTTCGGCCGCCATGATCCCGGCCAGCCACGCCACTTCCTTGGAGTGCTGCAGGATGTTCTGCCCGTAGCTCGTCCGCCAGTGCATCCGGCCGACGAGCTTGACGACTTCAGCATGCAGCCCGTGCACCCCGACGTCATAGCACGCCTGCTCGCCGAACTCGACCATCTGGACTTCGATTTCCTTGCGCGCCTTGATGACGACTTCCTCGATGCGCCCCGGATGGATGCGCCCGTCAGCGACGAGCTTCTCGAGCGCCAGGCGCGCAATGTCGCGGCGGACGGGATCGAAGCACGAAACGACGACGGTATCGGGCGTGTCGTCGATGATCACGTCGACCCCCGTGGCCAGCTCGAATGCGCGAATGTTGCGCCCTTCGCGGCCGATGATGCGCCCCTTCATCTCGTCGTTCGGCAGCGCGACCGCCGAGACGGTCGTCTCCGCGGTGTGCTCCGCGGCGATCCGCTGGATGGCGAGCGCGACGACCTTCTTCGCCTCACGCTCGGCGTTCCGGCGGGCAGACTCGCGAATCTCGCGAATGAGGTTGGATGCCTCGGCGTGAGCCTCTTCCTCCAGCCGCCGGATCAGCTCGGCCTTCGCTTCTCCTGCGGAGATGCCGGCAAGCTGCTCGAGGCGGCGCCGCTCCTCGGCGACGAGCCGGTCGAGCTCCTCCTCGCGCGTCTGCACCGCCTTCTCGCGGCGCCCGACTTCACTGGCCCGGCGGGAGAATTCGCGGTCGCGCTGGTCGAGCGACTCGGACTTCCGGTCGAGGGCGCCCTCGCGCTCCCCGACGCGGCGCTCCTCCTTCTCGATCTCGCTCCGGCGCTCGCGGGTGTCGCGCTCGAACGTCTCCCTGAGCCGGATGAGCTCTTCCTTGCCGGCGACGACCGCACTCTTGCGGAGCGTCTCGGACTCGCGCTCGGCCTCGCCGAGGATGCGGCGCGACGTTTCTTCGGCGGTGGCCTTCGCTTCGGCCTGGCGACGCAGCTCGGTGGCGCCGCCCGTCCTTCGGCCAAGAATGAAAAAAACGGCCGGCAGGGCGACGACGAGCACGCCGAGCGCGGCAAGCAGCGCGGTAGTGTTCATTTGGGATCTATGCTCCACCGCGGCGGACCGCGGACGGTAAGGGGAACCGCGGCAGGAGCATGGGGGGCGCGCACTGGAGGCCAGCGTCGAGCACGCACCGGTCCGCCGATGGCGGAGGGCCGTACTGGACGGCTAACTACAACGCGCGCTACGACCTACGCCCTACCGAGCCTCTGTTCCCAAACTACAGGCGGCCCCGGTGAAAGGCAACGGAACGCGGCTAGCTGGCCGGGTTGGCGGGTGTCTCGCCACGCTTGCCGGGGGGGAGCAGCGGCCGGACTTCCTCCGAAAGCGCCCGCATGGCGCTGGTGAGCTGCTCGGCGGCGGCACGCGCCTCCAACAGCTCGCTCGTCACCTGCAGCGCAGCGAGGATCGCTGCGCGGTGTGTCTCGAGGACGGATCCGGTGGCGAGCAGCTGCCGGACGAGTGTGTCGTAATGCGCCGCGACCGCCCGGGTGTGATCGGGCGACACCTCGGAGCGGATCTGATACTCCTCGCCCAGGATCTTGACGCGAACCGACTGCTTGCCCTTGGCGCTCACGCTCCCCCTCCCGACCGGGCCTGATGCCGCAGGAAGCGAACGCGCTCGAGCATCTGCTCCGCCCGCTCCCGCGCCTTGGCGACCTGGGCGTCCCGCTCGGCGTGACGGCGTGCGAGGTCGTCGGAGCCCGGCGAATCCGGGTCGCCATCGTGCGCGGGGCCCCCTTCGAGCTCACGCACCCGAGCTTCGGCGGTGAGCGCACGGCGACGAAAGGACGCCAGCTCCGCTGCGAGGTGACGGACCAGCGTCTCGAGCTCCTGGAATGCCGCCTTTTCAGGCCGTGCGCTGTCGGACATCGAGCTCCGTCGCGAGCGTGGAAAGAATCCTGGCCCGCCGGCCGTCGATCTCCTTGTCCCGAAGCGTACGCTCAGGGTGGCGAAGGACGAGCCGCCATGCAAGGCTCCGGTAGCCGGCCGGCACCCCCTTTCCCGTGTACGAGTCGAACACGGTCAGCGACTCGAGCAGGTCGCCGGCCGCCTTTCGGATGACTCCCTCCACCTCCGCGGCCTTCTGGTCGTCGCGGACCAGCAGGGCGAGATCGAACTCCGACGCCGGTGTCACCGGGAGGCCGCGGAACGGCGCGAACCGGCGGTCCGGCGGCGTGACATCGTGCGCCGAGTGCGCATGCGTGCCATGAGCCGCCACGTCCTCGGATGCCACCGTTCCGAGTGACAACTCGATTCCGAATGCGGGAGCGGCCCACACGGGCGCATCCAGTGCAACGCGCGATACATGCCCGAGGGTCTCTCCCGCCACCACAAGGTCCCACAGCCGATCCGCGTCGCCCGACGCTGCCTGGCGCACCTCCGCTGGCCTTCCGCCGGCTGCGGCTCGCAGGATGACCTCCGCGATCCGCTTTGCGTCCCACTCGTCGATCACGAAGGGCTTGGGCGCGGTGAAGTGTGCCGGATCCCGATCGCCCATGACGAGACAAGCGACGCGCAGGTCTTCGAGCGGCAGCGCATCCGGACGCGGCGCAAACGCCGCACCAATCTCGAAGATCCGGATGTTGCCCTGCATGTGCGACAGGTTGTGCTCCGCACGGCGCGCGAGGGTCTCGAGCACGTCGCGGCGAAGGAAGCTCTCGTTCTCCGCCAGCGGGTTCGTGACGCGGACGTAGCCGAAATCGGTCCCGGCAACGAACGGGAGCGGCCGCACCTCGAGCAGGCCTGCCGCGACGAGCTCCGACCGCACCCGATCGGAAACCAGCCACTGCGGGTCGTCGGGCACGGCGCTCGGCCGGCCGCCACGCAGCTCCGCGGGGATGGCGGCGTAGCCGTGCAGCCGCGCGACTTCCTCGATGAGGTCGATCTCGTCCACGAGGTCGGTGCGCCACGAGGGCGGCGTGACCTCGACGGTATCGTTGCCGGCCGGCTTTACCGCGCACCCGAGCGACCGCAGGATGCGCGCGGCCTTGTCCATCGGCACCGTGGTCCCGAGCACGCGGGCGACGCGAGCTGCGCGCAGCGACGCGATGCGCGACGCCGGCGGCGACGGGTACAGGTCGAGCGGTGCGCCGGCGATCGACCCGCCTGCCGTCGCGATGATGAGCCGGGCACAGCGATCGAGCGCGTCGGCGGCACCCTCGGGATCGACCCCACGCTCGAACCGATAGCTCGCGTCGGTGGCGAGGCCGAGCTGCCGCCGCGTCGCACGCGTGCGCGCGGGGTCGAAGCTCGCGACCTCGAGAAACACGTCGGTCGTCGCGTCGGTGACTTCGGAGTCGCGCCCTCCCATCACCCCCGCCACCGCAACGGCATGCATCGCGTCGCCAATCACGGTCATCGAATCGGCCAGCCGCCGCTCCACGCCGTCGAGCGTGACGAGCACCTCGCCGGGGCGCGCGCGCCGCACGACCACGCTGTTCCCCTCGAGCTTCGCGAGGTCGAACGCGTGCGTTGGGTGCCCCAGCTCCCACAGGACGAAGTTGGTCGCGTCGACGACATTGTTGATCGAGCGCGACCCGACCGCCTCGAGCCGATCGACGAGCCACGCGGGGCTCGACCCGACCTTGATCC
>JACDHQ010000449.1 GCA_013820975.1 Gemmatimonadaceae bacterium | reverse complement strand
CCTCCGCTCCATGCGGATCATCCACGGCAAGGGAACCGGGGCGCTGCGCTCGCACGTGACCGCGCTGCTGCGCAAGGAGACGCGGGTCACGAACTATCGCCTCGGCGCGTGGAACGAGGGGGGCACCGGCGTGACGGTCGTGGAGTTCGGATGATTCCCAACGAGACCGTCGAGCGCGTACGCGACGCGGCGGACGCCGTGGAGATCATCGGCGAACAGGTGAAGCTGCGCCGCGTGGGGACGAGCTTCCGGGGGCCCTGTCCCTTCCACGGCGGCAAGAACCCGAACTTCTCCGTCAACCCGAAGACCAACGCCTATCACTGCTTCAAGTGTGGCGAGAGCGGCGACGTCTTCAGCTTCGTGCAGAAGCGCCTTGGGCTCGACTTCGTCGAGGCGGTGAAGTACGTCGGGGCGCGTGCCGGCGTCGACGTCGTCGAGGTCGAGTCGCGGCGTGAGGAGAAGGACTCGCGCGAGCCACTCTGGGAGATCAGCGCCGCGGCCGCGGAGTTCTTCACTCGCGCGTTGTGGACCGAGGATGCGAGCGCACCGGCGCGCGAGTATCTCGCGACGCGGAAGCTCAGCCGCGAGGTCGCGGATCGCTTCGGCATCGGCTTCGCACCGTGGGAAGGGGAGCGGCTGCGCGATCACCTGACGACCCTCGGCTTCACGGAGGCGCAGCAACTCGAAGCCGGCTTGCTCGTGCGGCGGGAAGGGGAGAATGGCGCCGATGCCGGGATCCGGCCGCGCTTTCGCGGACGGCTCATGTTCCCGATCCACGATGCGCAGGGGCGGACGATCGCATTCGGCGGTCGCGTGATCGGCAAGGGCGAACCGAAGTACCTCAACTCCCCCGAGTCGCCGATCTTCACCAAGGGGCGCTCGCTGTACAACCTGCACCGCGCGAAGCCGGCGGCGCGCCGGGATGAACGGGTCCTCGTCGTCGAAGGGTACTTCGATGCCGTCCGGCTCGCCGCATCCGGAGTCGAGCCGGTCGTGGCGCCGCTCGGCACCGCGCTCACCGAGGGGCAGGCGGAGATCCTCGCACGGCTGTCGAAGACGGTGTTCCTGCTGTACGACAGCGACCAGGCCGGCCTCAAGGCGACGTTCCGGTCGGCGGATGAATTGCTCCGCCACGGCGCGTCCGTCCAGGTCGTGACGCTTCCCGATGGCGATGATCCCGACACCTACGTTGCCAGGCACGGGGCCGAGGGGCTCGAGCGGCACCTGGCCTCGGCGATCGATGTGTTCGAGCGCAAGATCCAGATCCTCGAGCGGGGCGGCTGGTTCGCCGACCTGCGCCGCAAGCGCAAGGCGCTCGACCGCCTCATCCCCACGATCCGCGCGACGAGCGACTCGCTCACGCGCGACATGTACCTGGGCCGGGCGAGCGAGGTCTCGGGGGTCAGCCGCGAGCTGCTCGCCAGGGAAGCCGCCGAGGAAGTGAAGCCCCAGGCGCGCGGCAGCAGGGGCCCGGTGAGCGACCCGCGATTCCGTGATGCCGACTCCCCGCCGCCGCGGTGGGACGGCGAACTGGGCTCCCATGGGCCAGGCCGCCAACGCGGGACGCAGGATCGAAGACGCCAGGGGCTCTCGGCGGACGAGTCGAGCGAGCGCAGACTTTTGCGGGCGCTCCTGCAACATCGTAACTTCCTCGAGGGAGTAGCCGAGCGGGTCGACACCGATGCGATCCGGACGCTGCCTCTGCGCTCTATTTACGAGGTACTGGTCGCGGCTGGGCCCGATGCATCGATCGAGGCGGTCGCGGCCCAGCTGGACGCTGAGGTCACCCGGACGCT
Source organism: Gemmatimonadaceae bacterium (assembly GCA_013820975.1). Lineage (GTDB taxonomy): Bacteria > Gemmatimonadota > Gemmatimonadetes > Gemmatimonadales > Gemmatimonadaceae > JACDHQ01. Next base: position 1,208 of record JACDHQ010000449.1, on the reverse strand, counting down.
CGACGGACTGATGACCGATGCAGTACCCGAGGCGATCGCCGCTGCCGATATCGACTCGGCACTCGCGACGTTCGCCGCTCGCTCGATTCGTGCGAGGATCGATGAGATCGACCGTATGCCGAAGGCTGAGACGACCGGCGACGAGTACAAGCAGCTGATGGCTGAAAAGCGCACGCTCAACGCGCAGCTCAACGCGATCGGAAAGCCTTCGTTCCCGACCTATTCCACCGACTGACCCCTGGACGTGTAAGCCATGCCTGTGCATCCCGACGTAGCCGCTCTCCTCGACCTCCAGACCGACGATGCCGAGGTGTACGTGGTCGAGCGCCAGCTCGGCGAGCTCGCGCCGCGCATCCAGGCGCTCGAGGCCGAACGGGAGCGCGAGGAGCAGGCGCTCGCCCGGGCGCGGGAAGCGGCGGAGCGGGAGGAGCAGCGGCATCGGGAGCTCAAGGCGCGCATCGCCGAGCATCGCGAGGTTCAGGAGCGCAACCAGGCGCACCTCGACTCGATCGCCAACATGAAGCAGGCGACGGCGGCGATGACGCAGATGGAGCATTCGCGCCGCATGATCGCCGAGGCGGAGCGCGACGTAGACATCATGGGCCGGCGGATCGCCGAGCAGCGCCGCGCGATCGAGGAGCGCGAGCAGGCCCTGCAGGAACTCATCGACCGCAATGCCGAGGCGCGCGCCGCCCTCGAGGCGCAGCGCACGGCGCTCGACGGCAAGGTGCGCGATGCCGTCGCAGGCCGCGACGCCAAGGCGAAGGCCGTTCCGCGGTCGCTGCTCAGCCGCTACGACCGCATCAGGGCCCGCAAGCAGGAGAAGACGGTGGTCGCGCTCCGCGGGCCATCGTGCAGCAACTGCGACACGATGCTCCCGCTGCAGCGCCGCAGTGCGATGGTCGGCAGCGGGACCGTCGAAGTGTGCGAAGGCTGCGGCGTGCTCCTGTACGCAGCAGAATGATCCTGCCGGCCGTTCCCGCACCAGCTAGTCATCGGGCGTGACCGCCGTAGCCGCTGCACCCCGCCGCACGCGCGCCGCGCGCTGGATCATCGCCCCAGAACCCGATCCGGCCGTGATCGGCGCACTCCACGCCGAACTCCACTTGCAGGAGGTCGTCTGCCGGCTCCTCGCCATCCGCGGCCACGCCGAGCCGGAGGTGGCGAAACGCTTCCTGCGCCCGCGGCTCGACCAGCTGCACGAACCG
>JACDHQ010000040.1 GCA_013820975.1 Gemmatimonadaceae bacterium | reverse complement strand
GCGTCAGCGGGCGTCAGCGGGCGTCAGCGGGCGTCAGCGGGCGTCAGCGGGCGTCAGCGGGCGTCAGCGGGCGTCAGCGGGCGTCAGCGGGCGTCGCGGTCGCGACCGAGGTCGCGCTGCACTTCGCCGAGCTTGTCCTTGGCCTTGCCCTTGAGCTGGTCCACCTTGCCCTCAGCCTGGAGGCTCTTGTCGCCAGTGAGGCCGCCGACGGCGTCCTTCACGTGGCCCTTGGCATGATCCATCTTGCCCTCGGCGCTGTTCTCGGTGCCGCGCTGAGTCAGGTCGTCCCGGTTGCGATCGGTCATGTCCTCTCCCGTGTGTGAAGTCTGCTGTTACGTACGGAATGGTGAAGTGCAATTGCGGGGCCGGGAGCTGGTGATCGCTGTCACGTCGATACGTCGCCGACGAACGCATCCGCCTCGATCTCCACGAGCATCGCATGATGCACGAGCCGGCACACCTGCACCATCGACGTCGCAGGGCGTACGTCGCCGAACACCTCCGCGTGCGCGCGGCCGACATCCTCCCATCGCGACATGTTCGTGACATAGATGCGCGTGCGCACGACGTCGCCCATGGTTGCGCCCGCCTGCTCCAGCGCGTGCGCAATGTTCGCGAGCGCCTGGCGCGCTTGCGCGTACATGTCACCATGTCCCACGAGCTCGCCACGTTCGTCCGTGGCCGTGGTCCCCGACACGTGAATGTGCGGGCCCACACGCACGGCCCGCGCGTAGCCAACCATCGACTCCCACGGAACGCCGGAGAGAATGGTGGTGCGTTCTGTTGTCATGCACTCGATCGTGGAAGGTCGCGGCTGGGGAGGGGTGGCAGGATCGGGTGCCGGCAGGATCGGGTGCCGGCAGGATCGCGTGCCGGCAGGATCGCGTGCCGGCAGGGCAACTCGTGCCACAACGGGTCGCGCGGGAAGGTGCGCGCCGCGATCTTTCACGGCAAGAGATGACCAACCCCTCCCATGCACGGCGCTCGCGCCTCGTCCGCCTCGGCAGCATCTGGCTCATCGTCGCCCTCATCGAATGGGCGGCCTGGCGCTTTCTGCTCGACAGCGCGTTCTACCGCGACTTCTTCCTGCCGGTGGCGGCGGCGGCCATCATCGCGGGGCTCGCGGCCTCATGGCGCGTCGTCGGGCGGCGCGAGCGCGACCGCCGGGGGAGCGACCGCCGGCAGCAGCGCCGCCGCGACCTGCGCGAGACGCCTCGCGACCTTCCCGAAACAGACTGACGACGGTAGGCAGCAGGGGTAGGGAGTGGGGAACTCCGGACGCCCTACTCCCTACCCCCTACCGTCGTTAGAACTTGTGCTTCACCTCGAAGAGCACCGTCCGGTTGTGGCTGTCCACCCCACCGGCGCCAAGGAGGAACCGGTCGACACGGTTCCCGGGGTTCACCTGGTGGTTGTACCTCACGATCTTGCGGCCCGCCGTGATGCCGAAGAACGCGCCCATGAGCACGTCGCTCGCCCAATGCTCGTTCAGGTGCATGCGCGCGAGTCCCGGCGTGGCGGCGAGCGCGTAGGCGAGTGGCGCGATCCACTTCCGCTGGTTGGGCCACCGGTGCGCGGACTCGCCTGAGAGCACCGCGGCAGCCGCGAACGCCGACGAGGTGTGGATCGACGGGAACGCGCGGAATCGCCGGTCGGAAAATCCCTCGAACGGCTCGAAGATGTACTGGTCGTAGTCGTCCGGGTTCAGCGAGTCCGCGACCGTCGGGCGCCCGCGACCGAGCGGGCCGCGGATGACCTGCGCCGCCAGGCTCGCGACGACCACCGCCTCGGTGATGTGGATCGACACGTCGGCGAGCGTCTCCTGCTTCGTCACCCGGCCGATGCCGTACAGCGCCAGGCTGCCGATCCCGATCGTCGACTCGTTGAGCCGGTTCGCATAGCTCCGGCTCGTCTTGAGCAGCGAGCTCTCGCGGACGTCGTCCTGCCGGAGCCGCATCGCGATGTCGTCGTCGAAGATCGTGAGGACGAGCGTCGCCGCCGTGACCGTGCCGGCGGCAATGAGGTCGCCGCGGGTGAAAAGAGGGGTCTTCTCCGGGGACCTCTCCGGAGGCTGCTCCTGGGCGCGGAGCGGCAGCGCCGTCAAGGCGATGGCGCCAGCGAGGATGGCGCCCTTCCAATGTGAGTTCATGGGGTGGCGCTGTTCACAGTTCGTGCCGCCTGACCCCGCCACCATGGCACCGACCCTGCAGCGACCAGACCGGCAGTTACATCGGACCCACCGCACCCACGGGGGACAGGCATGGGATACCGGGATTTCCGGGACCCGACAGGCAAAAACTGGATGGCGTGGGACGTCGTGCCGCACATGGTCGAGCGCCGCCAGGGCCCGCGCCGGCAGTCGCCCGCCTCGGCGGCCCTGGCGGAGGAGCGGGACCGCCGTGTCGGCATCGACCGACGGATGGTGCGGTCGACGCGAGCGCGGCTCGGCGACGGCATGGACGGCGGGTGGCTCTGCTTCGAGAACGAGCGGGAGAAGCGCCGCCTCGCACCCATCCCGTCCGACTGGATGCAATGCGCCGAGCGGCAGCTCGCCGAGTACTGCAAGCAGGCGTCGCACGTGCGCGAGCGGCCGAAGCGGGCACAGAGCCAGCGCGCCTTCCCCGGCGAACGCGAGGCGCCCCAGCAGAGCGAGCCGCAGTAGCAGAGCGAGCCGCAGTAGCATCTGGCGCCCACCGCGCGCGCGCCGCGAGGTGCACGCGACGACGGTTACATTCCCGGCCTATGGAGCCCGTCGCATATCCCGCCGAGAGCGTGGAGGGGTGGTACGCCCTCCACCAGATGTACACTATCGATCGCGCCGCGCTGCGCGAGGTCGATGCGCACGAGCGGGATGCGCTCGTCCGCGATGCAATCGACACCCTCGAGTCGCTCGAGACTCCTGACGGTGGCGGATGGACGCGCGTGGTGCCGCTCACCGGCTCCCGCGCCGACGTGATGCTCGTGCACTTTCGCGCGACCTTCGACGCGCTCGGCGAGGCGCAGCGCGCCGTGCACCGCATGGTGCTCACGGACTACCTGGACCCGGCCTACACCTTCCTGAGCATCGCCGAGGCGGGGATGTATCACCTGACGGCGAAGGTGGTGCGCGAGACGCGGGAGAGCGGCGGCAAGGTGGGCGATGCCGCATTCCGCGAGCGCCTTGCGGCGCTGATGAAGAAGGAGGCGGAGACCGAGCACGTGCGGAAGCGGCTCTACCCCGAGGTGCCCGCGGACATGCCGTACGTGTGCTTCTACCCGATGGACAAGAAGCGCGACACCGGGCAGAACTGGTACGCGCTGCCGGTTGAGGAGCGGAGCCGGCTGATGATGGAGCACGGCATGAGCGGCCGGCGGTACGCGGGGCGCGTGTCGCAGGTCGTGACCGGCTCGATCGGCTTCGACGCCTGGGAGTGGGGGGTGACGCTCTTCGCGCGCGATCCGCTCGAGTTCAAGAAGATCGTGACGGAGATGCGGTTCGACGAGGCGTCGGCGAAGTACGGGGAGTTCGGGGAGTTCTTCGTGGGGCGGGTGATGGCGCCGGGGGAATGGCTGGACGAGCTGTAGTGGTCGGCCTGGGGTCAGAGTCGGCGTGGGTTCGAAACACCGCCCCGCGGGCTGCCGTAGGGAGGCCAGTCCCCGTTCGTACCCGAACCGGAGTCCCCCATGGTCGGCCTGCTGTCGTCGCTGCTGGTGAAGGTCGTCGCGCTCCGCGCGTTGCTCACGCTGCTCGGCTCAGTGCTCGTGGTGGTGCCGCTCGGGCTCGCGATGCTGAAGCTGCTGGCGGTGCCGCTGCTTGCGGTGCTGGCGATCATCGGCCTTCCGCTGCTGTTCGTGATCGTGCTGCTCGGCTTCCCCTTCTTCATCGTGTTCGCGATCGGTGGCGTTGCGCTGGCGGTGCTGGCCGGGGTGGTGGTGTTCGGCATCGTCGCGCTCAAGATCTTCCTCTTCGTGGTGCTGCCGGTGTGGGTGCTCTTCCGCGTGGCGCGGTGGATTGCGCGGGGCGGGCGAACGGCAACCAGCTGAGTCACCCGCGAGGGCACACGCGTGCGGGATGCAGCGGACATCCCTGTGACGCGAGCCGCAGGCGCCGGGTTGGGCGCGGTAGCGGCAGGAAGACACAACGACACTCAGGACGAACGAGGAGTACGTGCACGATAAACCAGGAATGGAGATCAGGCGCGCAGCGGGCGTCGCAGCCGATCCTGATGCTTCGCGAGACGCGGTTCATGTCGCGCGACGAGATGATGCGAGAACTGCGGCGGCAGTCCGGGGGAGCGGCGGGAGCGACCTCCTCGCCCGCCCGCGAGCAACCGCGCTCTGGGGCCGGCGGCTGAGCGGCTCGAGCGCCCTCGGCGCCGCGGCGATCGCGGAGCTGGGGATGATGGGGGTGCTGCGGGAGCAGCTGCGGGGGTAGGCGCGGGACCAGCGGTAACCGTTGCGCGGATCCGCCGCCGTTCCGGCGGGATTGCAGCGGGGCAGTGAATCGAGCGCCGGGGCGGCAGTGCTGCCCCGGCGCTCGGTGCGTTGCAGGTGTGGTTGGGGGCGGAGGCTGAGGGGGTGGTTGGCGGTCGCGGCGGCGGTTAGCTTTCGCGTCTGTTCTCGGGGGCGGCCGTCACTGCCGCGCTTGTGGAACGGGACGTAGCGCAGCCCGGTAGCGCACCTGAATGGGGTTCAGGGGGTCGCGGGTTCGAATCCCGCCGTCCCGATTGATGTAAATCTATGAGTTCGTTGTGGTTGCAGAACACCATCGGCATCTGCTGTCGAGGGTGTTTTCGCGTTGCGCTAACAGACCGCTAACATCGCACGCATATGACGACCTCTCTTAGCGTCGGGACGAGCGCGCTCAGCGTTGACACTGCGCCTCAGCAGTGCCCCATCTGTCATCATGCGATCGACCCGCGGCAGGTCGCTGGCGTGTTCCGCTCTGGGACCGTGGGAATCGGCCGAACTAGTAACGTGAAGTTTGCGTTCCAATGTCCTCGGGGCGCCTGCCTCCACCTATTCATCGCACGCTATGAGGGGCGGTATGAGCCGCGTGGCGGAAAGTGGAACTATCAGCTCCGATCCCTCCTGCCATTCACGCCCGTGCCCCCGTCGCATCCCGCTGACGTGAACACCCTATCACCGCAATTCGTGGAGATTTTCCGACAGGCTGGCGTCGCGGAGGGGTTTGGTCTGAGCGAGATCGCAGGAGTCGGTTACCGAAAGTCTCTGGAATTCTTGGTCAAGGACTACTGCATCGACGTCGAACCAGCAAACAAGGAGAAGATCAAAGCCAAGCAGCTCGGCCAAGTGATTTCAGATCATATTCCGGACGACAACATCAAAGGATGTGCACGACGCGCTACATGGCTGGGCAATGATGAGACGCACTACGTGCGCAGGTGGACGGACAAGGATATCACCGATCTTAAAGCGTTGATTTCGTTGACGGAGAGTTGGATCAACACGCACCTCTTGACCAGCAAGTATCTTCGGGACATGCCGGACGCGTGAGGGTCTTGGCCATTCGGACTACGCCGTCTTTCGGAAGTAGATCATCATGCGAAGCAGGTCGCGCACGACGCCGTCTGGGTTGGACAGCACCTCCGCTGACGAGACGCGCTCCACGAGCCAGATCCCCGAACGTTTGATCGCGCGGTCCCGGCGATGGTCATCGGCGGCTCGCCCGTTGTGAGGGGCGCCATCGAGCTCGACCACCGCCGTAACGCCCCGGTGCACGATGAGAAAGTCCAGCTCCGATGTCTTCCGTACCCCCGGTGCAAACGTCACGCGGCACGCTGAAAGCGGCATGAAGAACACTCCGGCACGGTCCAGCGCCTGAGCGAACGTCAACTCACTCTGGGTCCCGAAAGAGAGCGACTGCCACCGCAACAGGCGCTCCTCGCGGACGAAGCTTCCTTGATTGGGAGCGGCTATTGACTCGTCGTCGACCCCAAGCAGCAACTTGACGGTTCTCTCACCGGGCATTTGTCTCGCGCTCCGTGGCGGGTGGCTTCCAGCATTCCTCTGACTGAGTCTACGTCATCCACGTTGCAACAAAAAGGCAATTCTAGCCCGATTCCGTAAAACGTTGTAACACAAAGCGATAGCGGAGGGCAATAGACCATTTTCGGGGAATTTGTCCTGTTTTCTCCATTGTGCCTAGTCCAAACAATGACATCTTGAAATCGTCTCGAACTTCGAGCCACTATGCCGGGCAGAATCCATCGTGATTTGGAGGGACTCCTATTACGCAGCCGGAGGAGCGTCATAACGACGCGCCGTGCCGCTGCGGCCGGGATCAGACCGAACACGCTTCAGCAGATGGCTCGGCGTGGTGTGCTCATCCGGCTCAGCCACGGCGTTTATCGATTTCCTGTGTCTCGTGAAGACGATGATGATCGCGTGGAAGCGGCGCTGCACTGGCCACGCTGCAAAGGCGTAGTGATATCACATGAGTCGGCTCTTGCGCTCCACGGCTTGACCGACATGCCTCGGGAGATCGACGTAGGCGTACCATGGGATTATCGAACACGTCGAATCATGCCAGAGTATGTCTCGTTGCGGCGGATGGTGGTTTCCGTGTACGACAAGACCAAAGTCCACGGCATTCCGTGCACAACCGTTGAACGCACATTATTTGATCTTGGGGTTGAAGGTCCACGCGAGGAGGTTGTGTGGAAGATCAAGGAGGCGCTCACGGCCAATTTGCTCACCGAAGTTGACGCGAGGCGCTTGTGCGTGGAGCTGCGGATCTCTGAGAGCGTTCTTGCGCAAAGCGTTGAGGTCAATTGGGACAAGTCGGGGCTTTTGCGGTCACCATAAAAAGGCGCCAGCGCCACTGAGAGCGCTTGGGGCGCTGAAGCGCACCACGTACACCCCGACCGCATTTTGATGCGGCAGAAGCGAACGTGGCGCGATTCCGCTGCGCTCACCGGATGTGCAGCCGCTCACGAGCCGTGGGCTGTTGCTGGACGCTCGCCTTCGCAGTGGCCTCCTCGCGGATGCCGTCGAAGAAGGAGCTCAGGCCAGCGGCCTCCGGGATCGGCTCGTTGTTCGCCACCGCCCGCGCTATCGCCACAGGGTCGGCGCCGTCGTGCGCGAGGGCCGTTGCGACGGCCTCGTTCTCCGCCAGCTGCGCTGCGTTGGCAGGAGTGGCCCCTGCCTCGATCATGGCCATCGCGAACTGTGAGGTCTTGCTCATCTGCGTCATCGTGCCTCCGATCATGTGGGTGGTGATGCTCAGCGCCGCATCCGTGCGAGCGCTGCGCCTGGGCGGGTAGCTGCCGTTCGTGTGCCTCCGGGGTCGGGCAGCGCCAGTGGGGCATCCGTCGCCACGCCCATGAGCAGGCGAAGCGTCTGGAACGCACCGGGCAGGCGCCGCGCGACCTCGTCGTAGACCTCCGGGAACTGACGCAGCACGCGACCCTGCGCCCGGCAGCGGTCACGCTCGGCATCAACTGCCCGGTCCAGCGCCTGGTGTGCGGGAACTCCCGCGCGCCGCTGCCAGTCGTCGCGGAGGTAGCTCACGGCCTCGTCCACCGCCGTACCGATGGCGACGAGCGCCGCATCGACACTCTCGGTGTAGGCGCGCTCCGCCCCGGCAGCCACCAACGCCTCCCGCTGTGCCCGCACCGTGGCAAGCGCCTCGGCGTTCGCGTCGAGAACCGCTACGGCGTGCCGCAGGTTCTCCCGCAGGCCGCTGAGAAGGTCGCGCGCTCGTGCTGCGCGAGCCGGACGGGAGCCACACGTCCTCAGGGTTGCAAGCGGGGTATCCCAGCGACGTGCGTGTGATCCGTCGAGTTGCCTTCGATGCGACGATCTAAGCTGATCGAGAAGACGCGCTTGCGCCCCGCGGCAGGTCGCCGGATGGTCGGCGATGAGCATCTGTCAGCGGTGGGTGGAGGACGTCCGCACCGGCGAGACTCGTGAGATCGCGACCGCCGGCGTGTTCAGCTTCATCGGCGCCGTGCCTCGAACTCACCGAGGCACAGCTGCTCGACGCCGTGGCGATAGGGCAGACTGCCCAACGGCAACGTACGGTTGATTCGCAACCATGAGAAGCGCGATACTCCGGCCAATGCGAAGGTCAACGGCGATCCCTCGACCGCATTCGACGCCAAGGCGGGTGGCAACGCGTCGACCTGTTCGCGCGCAGCCATCACGTCATTGCCGTCATCCTGCGGTCGCCGCACCAGCCCACGGACTGTTCCGACCTCCAGTGGCGGGTTGATGACATCTTTCCCAGAAACGCGAACCCTCAGTCCGATGCGACGAGCCGCCACGGAGGATACTTGCGGTTTACCCCCGCCCAATAGAGGCAAAGGACATTCCCGGCCGGGTCGGTGAGGCGCGCCTCGCGCCAGAGCCATCGCTCATCCGCCGGGAGCTTCGTAAAGGTGAATCCGCGTACCTGTAGTTCGGACACCCTCTCGTCCAGGGCGGAGCACTCGAAGTAGACGATGACCGCGCCCTCGGATCTGCGGTCGACCCGGTGCACGGAGAACGTTGCGTCGCCCTCGGGACACGCAAATCGTGCGTAGCCCGGAGCGTCAACGATCTGCTCGAAGCCCATCGCACGGTAGAAGGCCACGGACTGCTCGATGTGCAGTGCCGGCATGGTAACCTGATTGAGATTCACAAAGGAGTTGTTCGTGGTGAACTTGCTGAGACCCATTGCTCACCGCGCAGAGGCAGGGCGATGATCACCATGCTGGCCGTGCCCAGGACTGCGGGAGGCAGCATCGCACCATTACTCTTTGCGGCGCGGGTGCGTGTAGGCGGCACCGGCGATACGCCGGGGTGAGGGTACTCACCTCCATACGTATCGCATCCGGGCAAATCGGCCCGGAATCGCGCGCCGGCTCAACGACCGGGCGGCGGCCCGCTCGGGACGCGAAGCAGCGGCGTCACCACGGTGACATTCCCCATGGAACGCCCGGCGACGAAGGCGGCGATCCGCTCGCCGACCATCGGGGTCGCGGTCCACAAGTCGTCGTCGTGTCCGGCCCCGTCGAGCACGAGGTGACGCGCGTCCGTGAAGCCGCGCCGCACTTCGTCGGCATTGGCGGGAGGGGTGCGCGCATCGAGGGTCCCACTAATGAAGAGCGTGGGAACGCGCGTGCGCACCGGCGCGCGGAAGCCGTCACCGAGATTGCGGAACCCGAGCCCGCGCACGACCTCGTCCAGGTCCGGAAAGTTGAGCGCGTCGCCGAGCCGCGCCGTCAGCGCCTCCGCCGTCACCTGCCGGCGACGCGCCGCGGTCGCACCCGAGGCGGCGTCCATGGCGAGCGGCATCGCGGCGCGCTGGAAGGCTGCAGCGCGCAGGCCCATTACGAAGCGCGCGAGCAGCGATGCATCCCGGGCCTCGAGCGACGCCAGCGCGGGTGGGAGAAGCGACGCGGTCTCGGTACGGCCGAGCGCGACGGCCACGACGAGTTGCAGGTCGAAACGGCCGATCGCGATTCGGGTTGGGCGCCCGTTGGCTCCGGGCAGCTCGGCGGTCGCAGGTGCCACGGCCAGTCGCGCGAGCC